>PHBE01000002.1:300000-422957 GCA_002841885.1 Deltaproteobacteria bacterium HGW-Deltaproteobacteria-18 | reverse complement strand
CGAACAGATGCCCCTGGTAAAAATGGCGATGTAAGAATGGCGGAGATTCCACCTAAAAATCAGGCGAATCTGTTCAAATAAACTGAGCCACTTCTGAAGTATCGAACCCATTGAAAAAGGCAATTTCATAAATAAACGTACTGAGTGATTGGGCACTGACAGGCATCACGCGGGCGAAACTTATGAACTGCTTGACAGGCAGGTTGAACCGACTTTCATCCTTGGTGCAGGACGTCTCAAATTGCCGGATTCAATGTCCTTGGCAATTGTATCTCGGACGTCAGACCGTGAAATAGCTATGGTGCTGAAAGAAATTGAGATGTCGTCAGATGTTGCCCTTGAATTTTTTCTTCTTCACCTTCTTTGTGGGGTCATTAACGAAGTGATCAAATACAGAGCTTCATCAGACGAATTTCATTTTGTTTGAAACATCCTTTTCTGTTCTCTCATTTTCCGAACCCGCAGGCCGGATACCTACATGTGCCGCAGTTTTCGCACAGTCCGCCATGGCCAAGGGCCACGATGTCGCGGCGCGTGACCCGTTCTCCTGCCAGGAGGCGGGGGACAATCAGGTCGAAGATGCTGGCCTTGTAGTACATGACGCAGCCGGGCAGGCCCAGGATGGGTACGCCGTCCAGATAGGCCAGCATGAACATGGCCCCGGGGTAGGTCGGCGCGCCGTAGGAGACGACATCGGCCCCGGTCATGCGTATGGCCGCTGGGGTCTGGTCGTCGGGATCCACTGACATGCCCCCGGTCACGGCGATGAAATCGGCCCCCTGACGGATGAGGGAGTGGATGGCGTCCGAGGTCATGTTCACCATGTCCGAGACGAAGACCTGGTCTATGACCTCGCTGCCCAGGTCTTCGAACTTGGCGCGCAGGAGCGGGCCGAATCCGTCCTTGATGCGGCCATTGAAGATTTCGCTGCCTGTGGTTACCACCCCGACCTTCGCCGGCCTAAGGGGCTTCACCTCGATGATGGGCAGATGATCGGCGCAGACGGCTTCGGCCTTTCGCATGAGATCCTCGGGCACAACCAGGGGGATGACCCGCGTACCGGCAAGGACGCGGCCGGACTTTACGCGCTGATGGCGGTGGATGGTGCCGAAGCTCACGTCCTGAATGTCGTTCAGGTGCATGAGGCCCTCGACATCGATACAAAGCAGGCCGTCGTGGGACGCGGTTAGCGTGACCTTGCCTTCCTTAGGCTCGCTGAAGACGATGCCCGGACCGGCTGCGGCGCGGGACAGGCGAATGGCGGCCGTGTCCTCGTGCACGAACCCGTCGGCCGGGTCGAAGACATAAAGGTTGGCTTTGCCGATATCGAGCAAGGTGGCGATGTCCTCCTCGCGTACCACGTGTCCGCGCCGGAAGGCCGGTCCCTTTTCCCCGCCTGGCACGATCCGGGTGATGTCGTGGCATAGCACCGTTCCCACAGCTTGTTCAACGGCGATGGTCTTCATGATGTCTCCTTGTTTACGGTCGGAAAGAATCGTTCTGTCCCGTCTGCCGCACGGCCAGCAGGGCGAGATAGTCGTCCATGGTGTCCACGTCGCGTAGGAGCATGGAGTCGTTCACTTCCAGATGCATGACACCTGGCCTCTGCAGCAGTGGGCGCGCGCCCGTGTCACCGGTCAGGGCGGCGGCATCGCGAATGAGTTCCCGGCCCAGGATGACGGGGTTGCCGGGGCGTCCCTGGTGCACGGGTTGCACGGCCATGGGGTGTCCGGTCTCGAACGCGTCGATGAGGGTGTCGATGAGGGCGTGCCCGACCATGGGCTGGTCACCCAAGAGGAACATGACCCCGTTAGTTTCCGGCCCCTGAGCGAGGCCAGTGCGCAGGGACGTGCTTTGGCCTTTGGCAAAGTCGGGGTTCACGATCACATCGATCCCCATGCAGTCGATTTTGTTTCGGATGGCCTCGTGGGCGTGGCCGAGGACCAACAGGACATGTTCCAGGTCGGAGCTGCGCGCCGCGTCGATGACGTGCTGAAGGATGGGCCGTCCGTGCATGGGCAAAAGCTGCTTGGTCACACCCATGCGGCGCCCGAGCCCTGCGGCCAGAATCACTCCGCGTACGCTCACGTCCAGACCTCCATGACGCACTGGGCGCGTCCAGCCGCGCCCAGGCAGGCGCGTTGGGGCAGCGCACCGCTGTCGGACAGCAGCCCCAGCACTTCCCGCCCGCGGTCCAGGGCGCGAGGGGTGTCGGCCTGGTTCAGCCAGAGCAGGCGCACCGCCGCGTCCGGGGTTCCCTTGTACATGCCTTCGGCATGGGCGCAGGCGTAGGCCACGGAGGCGGGCGTGACCGGGCTGCCCGGGGCCAGCCCGGTCAGTTCGGCGTAGCGCGCGCTGCGGCAGACATGCTCCTCGTTCAGGGGGCTGCCGATGGCGGTCAGGCCCGCCACGGCCAGCACGTGGGTGCTGCGGCCGGGTATTACGGGTTCGTGCGCTGCCGGGACCTTGAGGGGCAGGCAGCGCGCGCCGTCGGCCTCCACCAGGATCCAGTCGAAGACTTTTGTGTCGGCGAGGCGATGGATGAACTCCGTTTCGAGCCCTAGGAGCTTTTGCCCGTCGAGGGCCCAGCCCAGGCAGACGGGGCGCCTCACGGCCGAGGTTTCTCGGCACATGTCCAGCAGGCGCGTGTTGTTCTCGGCCAGGACGAGCTCGGCCTGGTGCGGCGCCGGCGGGAAGATTTTCGTGGTGGTGGCGCAGGCCGTGCGCAGGCCGCGGGCGATCAGTTCCGCGGCCAGGCGGTACATGGCCGTGGTCTTGCCCCCGGCGCCAACGATGGCCATGAGGCCCCGGTCCGGAAGGTCCAGGGCGTCGGCCATGGCCGTGTCAGGGCGGTATGGGCTGATCAATTGTAGGCCCTCATGATACATTCCAGCACGGCCCCACCCAGGGCGCGGCCTTTGTCGGAGATGGTGTGCAGGTAGGACACGTCGCCGCGCGGGTCGATGTCCCCGAGCTTGAGGCCTTTGGGCACGTGCCCGTTGGGTCGGATCTGGCCGCGCAGTAAACCGGCGATCTCGGCCCGGACGGCCTCGCCGTCGACATTGCCGAGCACCTGGTCCTTGTCCACCAGATCCCCCAGGGCGCAGTCCCAGATCAGCTTGCCCGGTACGGGGGCGCGCAGGACGCGCTCCTTCGAGAATCCGCCTATGGTGCCTGGGATGCCCGTGTTGGGCGCGGCTTCGCCTTCGGTGATGATGCGCCCGAGGTTGTGGCCGCGGTTGGTCTCGACCACGAGGTGCGCGTCGCGTCCGGCGGAGAAGCCCGGCCCCAAGCCGATGACCAGAGGGGCCTCGTCCAGGCGCGTGCCCAGGTTGCGCTTGGCGATGATGGCGTCCACGACCACGTCGGGCCGGATAGTCTTCAGGCTGTCCCAGGACGGGTCCACCAGCACGGGGATGTCCCCGGTCGCCCAGACCGCGTCGATTTCCTCGGGACTGTCGATGCGCACGCCGCGCACGTCCTCGACCATGCAGGTCCCGTCGTGCACGGCTTCGCAGAAGCTGACGGTGCGCCGTACGGCCAGGGGGTGCGACGTCTCAAGGATCACGATGCGCCGCATCCGCGCGTGGTGCAGCCGCCAGACCACGGCCGATGCCATTTCCCCGCCGCTCTTGATGGCGATGACCCGTTCGCTCAGATTCATGCTGCCTCCTCGTGGCTTCGGGAAGGGGGGAGGGGATTCCTCCCCCCCGCGTTGTTACCAGCCCCAGTTCAGGTATTCGTGGATGGAGTCCGCGGCCTTGCGGCCCGCGCCCATGGCCAGGATGACCGTGGCCGCGCCGGTGACGATGTCGCCGCCGGCCCAGACCCCTTTCTTGCCGGTCTTGCCAGTATCCTGGTTGGCCGTGACGTAGCCCCACTTGTTCAGGGGCAGGTCAGGCGTGGAACGGGTCAGCAGCGGATTGGCCCCGGAACCGATGGCCACGATGGCCAGGTCGCATTCGAGGACGAACTCCGACCCGGGCACCTCCACCGGCCGTCTGCGGCCCGACGCGTCGGGCTCGCCCAGTTCCATGCGGATGCACTCGATGCCCGTCAGCCTTCCCTTGTCGTCGCCCAGATAGCGCACCGGGTTGCACAGCAGCTGGAAGTCGAGCCCTTCCTCCTCGGCGTGATGGATCTCGGCCTTGCGCGCCGGCATCTCCTCGCGGGAGCGGCGGTAGACTAGGCTGACCTTGTCCGCACCCAGGCGCATGGCCGTGCGTGCGCTGTCCATGGCCACGTTGCCGCCGCCCAAAACCGCTACGCGGCTGCCGCACGGGATGGGCGTGTCCACTTCGGGGAAGAGGTAGGCTTTCATCAAGTTGGCCCGGGTCAGGTACTCGTTGGCCGAAAGCACGCCCACGAGGTTCTCGCCGGGGATCTTCATGAATTTGGGCAGGCCCGCACCCACGCCCAGGTACACGGCGTCGAAGCCCTGCTCGAAGAGCTCGTCCACGGTCACGGTGCGGCCCACGACCACATCGCACTCGAGCTTCACGCCCTGGGCTTGCAGGCAGGACACCTCGGCCCCGACAATGTCCTTGGGCAGCCGGAACTCCGGGATGCCGTAGACGAGCACGCCGCCGGGCTTGTGGAAGGCCTCGAAGAGGCTGACTTCATGGCCCTTGAGCACCAGGTCGCTGGCCACGGTCAGGCTGGACGGCCCCGAGCCGACCACGGCCACCTTCCGGCCTGTGGCCGCATCGCGAATGGGCAGCTCGCAGACATGATGGCTGCGCTCCCAATCGGCGGCGAAGCGCTCCAAATTGCCGATGGCCACGGCCTCGCCCTTGCGGCCCAGCAGGCAGTTGCCTTCGCACTGGATTTCCTGGGGACAGACCCGGCCGCACACGGCGGGCAGGCTGTTGCGCTCCCAGATCTTGCCGATGGCCTTGTCGAAGTTCCCCTCGGCCATGTGTTTGATGAAACCCGGGATGTCGACGTTTACGGGACAGCCCTGTACGCACGCCGGGTTTTTGCACTGCAGGCAGCGGCCGGCCTCGGCCACGGCCTGCTCGGCGGTGTAGCCCAGAGGCACTTCCTCGAAGTTGCGGGCCCGGACCAGCGGTGGCTGTTCGGGCATGGTCTGCCTGGGGGTTTTGGCGGTGCTCATGCGTGCCCTCCTTCTTCCCACTTGCAGCGCTCGTGGCTGCAGTGCTCCTGTTCGGTGTAGGCCCGCAGGCGCATGATGAGCTCGTCGAAGTCCACTTGATGACCGTCGAACTCCGGCCCGTCCACGCAGCCGAATTTCGTTTCGCCGCCAACGGTCACTCGGCAGCCGCCGCACATGCCAGTGCCGTCGATCATGATGGGGTTGAGGCTGACCATGGTCGGCACGCCGTAATCCTTGGTCATGAGCGACACAAACTTCATCATGGGCACCGGCCCGATGGCCACGACCTGGTCCACGCCGCCGGTCTCCAGTTTCTCTTTGAGCACCTCCGTGACAAAACCCTTGCGTCCGTAGGAGCCGTCATCGGTGCAGATGTGCAGGTCAGTTGAGGCCTGGCCCATCTTGTCCTCCAGGATGAGCAGGTCGTGGTTGCGCGCGCCGATGATGGAGGTGACGTTGCAGCCGGCCTGCTTCATGCCGCGGGCTATGGGGTGCAGCACGGCCACGCCGGTGCCGCCGCCTACGCAGACTACGTTCTTCCCTGGCTCGATGTGGGTGGGCTGGCCCAGGGGGCCGATGACGTTCTGATACGCTTCGCCGACCTTCAGGCGCCTGAAGAGCTCCGTGCTCTTGCCCACGACCATGTAGATGACGGTCACGGTTCCTTTTTCGGGATCGGTCTCGGCCATGGTCAGGGGAATGCGCTCGCCGTTTTCGTCCGCCTTCAGGATCAGGAACTGCCCCGGCCGGGCCTTGGCCGCGATGCGCGGGGCCTCGATCTCGTTCAGGATGACCGTGCCGCCGGCCATCTCCTCTCTGTTGACTATGGTGAACATGTCTGTGTCCTTAGAATGCTTTCATGATCATGAGGGTGGTCACGTTGCCCTGGGAGTTGACCTTGTTCTCGAACTCCCACAGGGCGCGCAGGGATACGCCCAGGCCCCAGTCGGGCACGAAGACGCTGACTTCAGGGCCCACGGCGTAGGCCTGCTCACGGTCGTCGGTCGTGCCGGGGCCGCTGTCGTCGGTGACCTGCCAGCGGCAGTAGCCGGCCAGGCCCACGTCCCAGATCTTGGCCACGGTCTTGCCCAGGCCCCACTCGAAGTGGAAGTCGTTGCCGTAGGTCACGTCGGTGTCTTCCTGCTCGGAGTGGATCTCGTAGCGGGACAGGACGGAGGCGGACCAGGTGCGCGCCTCGTCGAAATAGAATGTGGCGCCGGCGGTGAGCATGCCGGTCCAGAAGCCTTTGCCGGGGCTGGCCGGTTCGTCGGTCTCGAAGTCGCCCGTGGGCAGGTACACGCCTACACCCAGTGCCGCGTCGTAGCGCGGGCCGTGCCAGGCCAGGATGGCCGGTTCGATGAGGATGTCTCCCAGACCGAACTCGTTGTCGTCGAACAGGGTCATGCCGCCGGCCTTCATGGAGATGTCTGTATAGACCAGGGGCACGCAGATGTCGGCCACGAGGTTGGCGCCCAGCAGTTCGATACCCGAGGAGTACACGAGGCGGTTGACCAGGGCGTAGACATTGACGTCGAAGTCAACGTCGATCTCGTCGCCGTGCTTGTCCCGCAGGTCGTCGGCCGTATACAGCACGTTGTACATGCGCCAGTAGATTCCTTCCGGCGGCAGTGTCGCGGCCTTGATGCCTTCCACGCCGCTGACATAGTGGCCCGATCCGGCCAGAGCGGCCGATCCCATCATCACGAAGATCGCCGTCATGGCGGCAAACAGCAGTTTTTTCATTTCGCCCCTCCAGGCTGTGGCGGCGCAGAGGTCCAGGCCTCTGCGCCGTCATGATTATGAATTCAAGGCCTTGAAAACGCGCTCCGGCGTCATCGGGATTTTCTTGAAGCGGTAGCCCGTGGCGTTGGCCACGGCGTTGGCGATGGCCGACGCCGGGCAGACCAGGCTGCACTCGCCCGCGCCCTTGGCCCCGAAGGGACCGGTCGGTTCGTGCGATTCCACGATGATGGAATGGATCTCGGGCATGTCCTCGGCCGTGGGCAGCATGTAGTTGTGCATGCTGTACTGCTGCTGGCGGCCCTTGTCGTTGTAGGTGATCTCTTCGCTCAGGGCGTAGCCGATGCCCTGGGCCACGCCGCCTTCGATCTGGCCCTCGACGATCATGGGGTTGATGGCTCGACCCACGTCATGGGCGGCGGCCAGCTTGATGATCTGGACCTGGCCCGTGCGGGTGTCGACCTCGACTTCGGCGAAGCAGGCATGCCACGGCGGGGCGTTTTCGGGCACAATGCGGCCCACGCCAATGAACTGCTTGTTGCGGACATGGGCGTGGTAGGACAGTTCCGAAACGGTCACGGAGTTGCCCTTGCCTTCCTTGACCTCCTCGAGCTGGCAGAGGCCGGAGCCTGCGCACTCTTCGAGGCTACCGGCCACCGGGGTGATGACGCCCTTTTTGATTTCGAGGCGTTCGGGAGCGACGTTGAAGTAGCCCGCAGCGTATTCCAGCAGTTGCCGTCTGGCGTCCGAGGCCGCGGCCTTGATGGCCGTGCCTGCGGCGTAGCAGGTGCGGCTGGCGTGGCTGCCGATGTCAAACGGCGTGCCCAGCGTGTCGCCGTAGGTCAGGCTGATGTTGTCCATGCTCAGCCCCAGGGTTTCTGCCGCAATCTGTACCAGACTGGTGCTCGTGCCCGTGCCGATATCGGGCACGCCCGATGCTACATGGGCCGATCCGTCAGGCTGAATGGTCACGTAGGCGTTGTCGTAGTCCACGCAGAAGGGCCAGGCGTTGCTGACGTGTGTGCCTACGGCCATGCCCATGCCGCGCAGCTTTGCCGAGCCGGGCTCGCTCTGCTTGCCGCGGCGCTCCCAACCGATGCTCTCGGCACCTTGACGCATGCACTCGGCCAGTTCCGTCGTGCCGCAGGGGTAGGGCAGGCACCACGGGTCGCCGGCCTTCATGATGTTCTTCATGCGCAGTTCCATGGGGTCCATGCCGAGCTTCTCGGCCATCATGTCCACTACCTGCTCCATGGCCAGGTTGCCCTGGGGGTTGCCGAAGCCGCGCATGGCGCCTGCACTGGTGCAGTTGGTGTAGACGCTGTGGCCGAAGTAACGCTGATGCGGGATGCGGTAGATGGCCAGGGTCATGGCTCCACACACGCCGGGCAGCTCCGCGCCGAAGGTGCAGAACGCGCCGGTGTTGAAGACGCCCTTCATGTCCAGGGCCTGGAAGGTGCCGTCCTTCTTGGCGCCGAGCTTGACGGTGACGTACGCCGCGTGGCGCGTGTCGGAGGCGATGAAGTCTTCCTTGCGCGTATAGACCAGCTTCACCGGCCGTTTGGCCAGCAGTGCCAGGCCCATGGCGATGGGTTCGGCCTTGCCGCTCAGGCCGATGCGTACGCCGAAGCCGCCGCCCACGTAAGGCGGTGCCAGGACGCGGATTTTGCTGGCGGGGATGCCGAAGATCTGGCCGAGGATGGAGCGGGAGGGGTGCGGAGTCTGGGTGGTGGACCACACGGTCACGTCGCCGTTGCCGTCGACCTGCGCCACGGCAGCCTGGGTTTCCATTTGAACCTGTTTCTGCACGGGTAGCTCGAAGCTCTCCTCGATGATCACGTCGGATTCGGCCAGGCCTTTCTCCACGTCGTTGTAGGGAATTTTTACGAATTCGGCCGGGATGTTCTTGCCTTCGGGCGTGCAGCCCTTGCCGGGATGCAGCTCAGGCGCCTCGGGTTTCATAGCCTCCAGGGCGTCGAAGACCGCGGGCAGGATCTCGTATTCGACCTTGATGAGGGAGAGGGCTTTTTCGGCTATGGCCTCGTTGGTGGCTGCGACCGCCGCGACCTCGTCACCGACGTGGCGCACGATCTCGTCGAAGAGATACTGGTCCAGCACCCGCTCCAGCTGCGGGATGGTCAGGAACATGGGTGCGGCGGCGTTGAAGAGGTTTTTTGGCCCGTTCTTGTGGGTCATGACGGCTTTGACGCCGGGCAATTTCTCGGCCTCGGTCGTATCGATGGACACGATGCGGGCGTGGGGGTGCGGGCTGCGCAGCACTTTGGCAAACAGCATCCCCGGCAGAAAAATGTCCGTAGTGAAGAGGCCGCGGCCCGTGGTCTTGTCCACGCCGTCACGCCTGTTGACGCTTTTGCCTACGTATTCGAACTGGCTCATAAATCTCCTCCCTTGACGGCCGAGGCCCGCAGGTTGCGTGCGGCGTCTTCCACCGCTTCCTCGATTTTGACGTAGCCTGTGCAGCGGCAGATGTTTCCGCCGACCGCTTCCCGGATCTGGTCCTTGGAGGGGGACTTGTTCTTGTCCAGCAGGGCCTTGGCGGACAGGATCATGCCCGGGGTACAGAAGCCGCACTGAACCGCGCCCTTGTCGATGAAGCTCTGCTGGAGCGGATGCAGCCCGTCCGGCCCCTCGACGCCTTCAATGGTTTGGATGTCGGCGCCCTGGGCGCGCATGGCCGGGATAAGGCAGGCGTTCATGGCCTTGCCGTTGAAAATGATGGTGCACGCGCCGCACTCGCCTTTGCCGCAGCCGCGCTTGGTGCCAGTGAGGTGCATTTTCTCGCGCAGAACATCGAGGAGCATCTCCGCGGGGGAGACAGCGATCTCGATGACCTCGCCGTTGAGTCGGAATGAAATGATCTGGTTCGGCATGTTGATCCTCCGTTATGCGTTTCGGGCGTCTTCGACTGCTGCCTGAAGGACCCGTTCGACGAAAACGGGCAGGACTCCTATCCGGTATTCCTTGGAACCGCGGATGGCGCTGCTGCGGAACAGGGCCTGATTACGGGCCATCTGTCCGGCTTCGGTCATGGTCGCGCTGGTGACGGGGGCTCCCTTGAGGAATTCCTCGGCGTCAACGGCGTGTTGCGGCCCCGCGCCCACAGGGGCGATGAGGATCCGGCCCCACTTGAATGTGTCGCCGTCGAGTTCGACCATGGCGGAGACTGCGAGCATGGGCAGAGCCAGAGCCTTGCGCTGTTCCATGCGCAGATAGGCCGAACCCTGGCCTTTCTGCTTCACGGGAAATCTGACGTGGGTCACGACTTGGCAGCAGCTGTCGATGCAGGACAGGCAGACGCCTGCGTACATGTCTTCCAGCGGCATGGTCTGCATGCCTTCCTGTGTGGTGATCTCGGCCGTGGTTTCGAGACAGGCCAGGGCCACGGCGGCGTCGGCGGCGGGATTGCCTGTTACGATGTTGCCGATGATGGTGCCCATGTTGCGGATCTGCAGGGAGCCGACTTTGCGGCAGGCCTGGGCCAGGGCCGGCGCGTGCTTCAGGACGAGTTCGGATTTGGCGGCCTGGGCGTGGGTGACGCTGGCGCCGATGCGGATGAATCCGTTCTCTTCCGTGATGTTCTTGAGTTCCGCGATCTGGGTGAGATCCACCAGCACATCGCAGGTGTTTTTGCCGTCCTGCAGTTCCAGCATGAGGTCGGTGCCACCGGCGATGATCCGGGCCTTTCCTCTGTTGGTGCTGAGGACCGTGACCGCTTCGGACACGGTCGCCGGGAAAACGTAGTTTTGAACCATAACTGTCCTCCATTGTATTTTCGAACGCGGCCGGGATGCCGGTGCCGAAATTCGATCCCTCTATTGGAAGGAACGTGCCAAGTTGTATGACAATGCAACATGCTGAAATTGCAGGGGACAGTGGGCGGGATGAAAAAAAGGCCATAACAAAGGTTATGGCCATGTCGTCGATGTTTAAGAGGGAAAGCCGATTCCTGGAACGGTTACGGATAGATAGGGCTGATTATTCCCCGGCGGCGAGTCATGCCTTGGGTTATGGGAGGGCGTGATGGCGGGAAGGAGGGGAAGATTGTCGTTGTGAATGGAGCGCGGATATTCATATCCAGCTGTTTGCAAGGAGAAAATCTTTGAAGATGGATCGTTGCGTCGAAGGCTTCCCGCAAAGGTCACGCTTAGCGTGAAGACAGCCTGGTGATGTGTCATCGTGAGCGCTGCGTGCCCATGTCTGACGCCACGTGAGACTGTCCTGGAGACACCCATCTTTCGGCCATAAGGCGGGACTTTATCCCCCACCTTTTTTCAGGCGCTTGCTCAGTGCCGGCTGGGAGATGCCCAGCCATCTGGCCGCCACGGTCTGGACTCCGCCCGCCCGGCTCATGGCTTCACGCACGAGGGACTGCACGGCTTCCTCGATGCTAGGCAGGGTGGCGGGAAAGCACAGTTCCTCGGCCATCCCGAGGACACCGGGGGTGTCGTTGTCGGGCCCGCAGGAGAAGTCGCCGCCGTTCCAACGGCCCATGGCGTCGAAGACGAAGGCGCGTAGCTCGCGGACATTTCCGGGGAAGGGGTAGGCGCTCAGGCGGCGGACGAGGCAACGGCTGGGCCTGGGCGCTTCCTTGCCGAAGCTGGCCGCGGCCTGGCCGATGAAGAGTTCCAGCAGGACGGGGAGGTCCTCGGTGCGTTCGCGCAGGGGCGGAATGCGGACCAGATGCGTGCACAGCCGGTAGTAGAGGTCCTTGCGGAAGCGGCCCTCTCTGGTCATGGCTTCCAGGTCGCGGTTGGTGGCCACGACCACGCGTGCCTCGGATGGGCGGGGCAGGTCCGCGCCCAGTGGCATGTATTCCCGTTCCTGCAGCAGGCGCAGCAGCTTGACCTGGGAGGTCTCGCTCAGGTCGCCGATCTCGTCGAGGAAAAGCACGCCGTCGGCGGCCTGCTCCACGAGGCCCTTACGCACTGTGACCGCGCCGGTGAAGGCGCCCTTGCGGTGGCCGAACAGGGTGTCGCTGAAGACCATGTCATCGAGACCGGCCACGTTGACGGTCACGAAGGGCCTGCCGGGGCAGGTCAGCTTGTGCACGGCCTTTGCCGCCAGTTCCTTGCCTACGCCCGTCTCGCCGTTGATGAGGATGGACTCGGGAGAGGCGCTGACCGCTTCCAGGTACTGGAAAATCTGGCGCATCTTGGGGCTGGCCGTGGTGAAGTGAGCGAATGCCTCGGGCCGGGTCAGGCGATCCAAAACCAGACACTGGCGCAGGGACGTGTTCTCGCGACGCAGGCGGCTCATTTCCAGGGCGTTGCGCACGGATGCCTCCAGCCGTTCCGCCTCCACGGGCTTGGCCAGGTAGTCCAGGGCGCCGAGCTTCATGCACTCCACGGCGGACTCGATGGATTCAACGCCCGTGGCCACGATGACGGGCAGCTCGGGGTGCGTCTCGCGCACGTGGGACAGGATCTCCTGGCCGGTCATGCCGGGCATGCTCAGGTCGAGGATCATGGCGCCCAGGGCCTGCTCGTCGATGATGCGCATGGCCTCGGCGGGCTTCTGGCAGCAGATGATGTTGTCGATGCCGCAGGCGCGCAGGCTCAGGCCGAAGCTGGTCAGGATGTCGGCCTCGTCGTCGACGATGAGGACCGGAAAGGGCTGCATCATGCTGCGTCTCCTTCTTGACGGATGGGGAGGGTCAGGGTGACCAGCGTTCCCTCGCCCTGGCGGGATTCGATGGCCAATTCTCCACCGTGCTCCTGCATGATCCGTGAGGAAATGGAAAGCCCCAGTCCGGTGCCCCCGCAGGTGCGCTTGGTGGTGTAAAAGGGGTCGGTCACGTGGGGCAGGTCATCGCTGCCGATGCCCTGCCCTTCGTCGGCGACCTTGAGCCATATCTGTCCGCGATCCGAGTCGAAGCCGGTGTGGACGCGGATGGCCTTGCCCTTGTCGTTCAAGGCTTCACAGGCGTTCTGTAGAATGTTGATGACGACCTGCTCGACTTTCTGGAAATTGCCCCGGAAGTGTGGGATGCCGAATCCGTAGCCGATTGTCAGACGGTTCGTGGCCTTCTGCAGCTGGTTGTCCAGGAGCAGGATCGCAGCCCGCAGGACACCGTTGATGTCGATGACCTCGTTCATGACAGTTGAGCCCTGGCGGGCGTAGTTCTTGAGGTCCTGTACTATGTGCTTGATGCGCCTCGACGAGGCCATGACGCCGGCGAAGAGCTGCGGCACGTGTTCGCGGGCATAGGAGTAGCGCAGGCTGCCGAGCATGAAGTCGCCGTGTTCGTCCATGTACTGGTCGAGGATGATCCTCGCATCGTACCACATGCGCGAGAGCAGGGGGACATTGAGGATGATCGAGTTGTTGGGGTTGTTGATCTCGTGGGCCACGCCCGAGACCAGGATGCCCAGCGAGACCATCTTGCCGGCCTGCACGAGCTGCTCGTACTCTATCTTGGCACGTTTTTCGGCGTTCTTTCGCTCTGTAATGTCGCGGAAGGCGATGAGGGTGGTGCCGGAGCGCAGGTAGGCGCGCTTGACGTTGGCGATGAGGGTGCGCTTCTGTCCGTCCTTGTCGGTGATTTCCACCTCCAGGTTCCTGAGTTCCTGAGTCATGGCCAGTTCATGCGGGGAATAGAATTGCCCGCCGACAAGGTCGAAAATGGAGCCGAATTCTTGAATTTCATCCGCTTCGTAGCCGAAGATGCCTGCCACGTTGCAGCTGACGAAGACAATCCTGCCTTCGTCGGTGGTCAAAAAGATAGCGTCCCAGATGCTCTCCAGGGTGATGCGGTGGAACTCCTCGGACTCTTGCAGCCTGTCGACCCAGCGCCTGTAGCTGGTCAGGTCCTTGTAGTTCTTGACGATGCCAAGCACTTCGCCACCCTTGCCGCGCAGGGCCGCGGCCTTGACCAGGCAGGACTTGCGTTCACCCGAGATGGACACGAATTCCTTTTCAAAGTCGGTCTTGGAGGAGCCGATGACGATTTCCTGGATGATGCAGTGGTCCGTGCACCTGTGGCGGCAGGGGAAGATGTCGAAGCATTTCTTGCCCAGAATTCCCTCGACGGGTTGTTCCACCAGTTCCGCGAAGGCGAGGTTGGCACGGACGATGTTGCGGTCCGAGTCGAGCACGAGGATGCCGTCGCCCGAAGTGTCGAAGATGTGCTCAAGCTCCATGTAAGCGTGTTCGAGGTTGCGCTCGGTGCGCTTGCGGCGGGCAATCTCCTCGTTCAGGGATTCGTTGTACTCCTGTAGCGTTCGGGTCCTGTCTTCGATGATCTTTTCCATCATGTGCAGGAGGGCCTGCTTTTCGTTTTCCTTGATCTTGAGATCCGTGATGTCCTTGAAGGTGGCCAGTACGTAGTCCTTTCCGTCCACTTCGATGCGGTTCAGGATGACCTGAGTGTCGATCATGATGCCATCGCGGCGGATGTCCTTCCATTCGAATTTCTGGATATTGCCGCGCAAGGCCTCGCTGACTTTCTTCTGCGCCATCTCGTAGGAGTTTTCTCCGTCAGGCTGGAAGAGGGGGGCGAAATCGCTCGGGAAAAACCCGATGATGTCCTCCTTCTCGCACTTCCAGATTTGGCAGGCTTCCTGATTGCACTCGGACAGCGTCTCGTCGATGAGCAAAACGCCGTCCGACAGGCCCTGGAAGATGGCCTCGTACTTTTCCAGCTTCTTCTGCATGGCCGCAATCTGAAGGTCCTTTGCAGCCAGCAGTCGATGCACATCCTCAGGCTGACCCGCAGGTTGCGGAGCGCCGGTAAACTGATTGTCCATGTTGCCCTCGCCAGGGAACGTCTGGTTCTGAATGCCGTCGCCGAATCAATTCCGGGAGGCTGTTCGTTGTGTGTTTGACAGGGTGGTCATACCGAAGGAGTGGAGAAGAATAAAGGCGATTCGGGTGTCGCCTGGATTGAAGGGGGGCAACGCAACGCCAGGCATTTTTCAAGGATGTGGCTAGCAGGCAAAATAAAAAAACCGGCAGGTCAGGCCGATTATGTGAGCAAGAAGAGTCAGGAATTGAAGATCGTGAAGATCAAACAGGCTCTGCAGTCCCCGCCTTGTGCGGCAACGGGATCTGTCGCGTTTGCCCATACGGACATTTGCATGGAGGACAAGTCTTTTCGTGAACTGTCGAGCGCCGATGCGCACGATGTGATTCAGTGTCTTTACGCCCAGAAGTAGTTTGAGATCATTCAGACCAACTCTTGATTATTTCAGTCATCCTGCCTGATTTGTTCGAATAAAAACATTCTATTTTTCTAAGACACATACAGTAAATAATGATTTCTGCGTAGCGATAATTATTGTTACGAAGTTGATTTATTGCTGTTCAGTAAGGATTTTCTGCGCTTACAATTATGAGGTCTTTGCGTTGTTTTACTTCATCGTTGATGCGAAAATACTGATGAAATCTTGATGAGTTATATGATGGGTAGTTGCGGTGTACAGCTATCCGTCTTTTCGATGTGAGTTTGAAGCGTATCCGTATTGACGGGTCAGCCTGCGCCATCCGGCATGTCCAGTTCGGTCAGACTGAGTGCGTTTGGAGCTGTGAAGGGCAATGAACGTGTCCTCTATTGCGAAGACAGGTCAGTCCAACAAAATCAGACAAGATCCCCGCCTTTCAATCCACCTGAAAAACAAGCCAAATCCCCGCCTGGCGAGGGTTTCCCGCTGGTTGGGAGAAAAGTCTTGCTGGCACGGGACTTGTATTATTTGCGCGTCTTGGCGTGAGAATCCGGAAAAGGTGTGTGGCCGCTTTCAGGGCAGGGCGCTGGCAGTAGTCAGGTCCTGATCCTGTTGCCTTTTTTTGATCAACTGTTCTTTGTTTCAGAGACTTATGCAGTAAAAGATGGGTAACAGGTCCAATTGGCATGGAATTTCTGCGCTGGTAGCGGTCCATCCAGGTTGTGCACATGAGCTTTGCCGTTCCTGCGATACTTGGAATGCATAACTCGCAAGCCTTGGATGATGCCCGGTCCTGATCGGCGAATCGCCGGTCTGGGGCCATGGAAGCTACCAGCAACGCCGGACTGGTCTTTATGGGTTACCCGCAAAGGTTTTTTGAACCTGGTTATGTATGGCATTTGACTGCGCGCTGCCACAACCGGGACTTTCTCTTAAGTCAGGTATTGTATCGCAAACTGCTTACTGACGCGCTCTTTGAAAATCAGGCCCGCTATCGGGTTCCGGTGCTGAATTTCACCGTGACATCCAACCACGCTCACCTGCTGGTGGTCAGCCCCACAGACAAGAACGCGATTCCCGAGATGATGCGCGATCTGGGTTCCAAGGTGGCCGCCGCCTACAACAAGAAGACAGGCCGCAAGGGAAGCTTCTGGGAGCGGCGCTACCATGCCACGGCAGTGGAGAGCGGGGAGCATCTGGTTCGGTGTTCGCTGTATATCGATACCAACATGCTGCGGGCGGGAGTGGTCAGGCATCCTTGCGAATGGAAGCATGGCGGGTATCACGAGATCGTGAAGCCCAAACAGCGTTACAAGACCGTGAACCTGTCCGAACTGTCCAGGCTGGCGGGTATGCCGGATGATCCGTTATTTCCGGAACATTACGCAGGATGGGTGGAGAACGTGGTCAGGCGCGGGCATCTGTGCCGGGACGATGTGTGGACAGCGGATCTGGCCGTTGGGAGCGTGAAGTTTGTGGATCATGTGCGCAGGCAGAGCGGATACGCGCCCATTGTGAAGGACATAGGCGACATGCTCGGCGAGCAACCAGCCCCGTACGGACCGCAGATGGATTGTGGGAACATGGTGGAGTGGGGATTCTGAGGGTTTGCAACGCGAGTTTTGTTTAGTAATATTGAGTTGTTAGATATAAAAATTGGTTGATTTTTGGTCGATGACCTCATTCTAAGGTCGAAAAAAAGGCCTTTTTTGAGAAAAAGGTGAAGGAAGTTGGGGTGTTATTGGTCTCAGAGACCCAGGCAGCAGCCACTAATCACCAATAAAGGATCTCATTCTAAGGTCGAAAAAAGGGCCTTTTTTGAATAAAAAGTGAATGATGTTAGTAAGTTCTTGGTCTCAGAGACCCAGGCAGACCCAGGCAGCAGAGTTCTTGGTCTCAGAGACCCAGGCAAAGCCGAAATTGGGAGTTCTTGGTCTCAGAGACCCAGGCAAAGCCGAAATTGGTGGGTTATTGGTCTCAGAGACCCAGGCCAGATCGTGGAATGGGGATTCTGAGGGTTCGCAACGCGAGTTTTTGCCAATAATTTTAGATTGATAGACATAAAAATTGGCTGATTTTGGGTTGGTGACCTCATTCTAAGGTCGAAAAAAGGGCCTTTTTTGAGAAAAAAGTGAATAAAATTGGGATGTTTTTGGTCTCAGAGACCCAGGCAGTTTCAGCATTGGTGGTTTCTTGGTCTCAGAGACCCAGGCATAGCCCTTGGTCTCAGAGACCCAGGCAACCGAGACCCAGGCAACCCAGGCATGCAAAGGTTCGCAACATAAGTTTTATTCAATGATATTTGGTTTTTGGATATAAATATTAGCTGAATTTAGGTTGATGACCTCATTTTAAGGCCGAAAAAAAGCTTTTATTGAGAAAAAAATAAGAAAAATAAGTAGTTATTGGTCACAAAGACTTAGGCGCAACGCACATGTTGTTCGCTCCAGAGATCTAGGCCTGTCCAAGGGATAGAGTATGCGATTTGTTTTGATTTTTTTTATAATTGCTATATTTGAATTAGCAAATAGTAATATTTGTCCTGCTTTATATAATAAATATAAAATGGATGTAATTATTGATAATATAGATGTACATCCTACAAATGCTGCAGTATTTAATACTCCAATAGTAGTATTTAAAAATAATGTGTATTTTGTAACAGTAGAAAGCCCGAAAAATAAAACTGATTTTAATGAATATAATTTACTGACAGTAGTTTATAAAATTAATTTGCAAAATAATATAATCGATAAAAAAATAATTGATTCAAATACAATAGAAGATAGGTGGCACACGCAGCCATCAATAGGTATAGATGAGGAAGGATATATACATATAGCGTACAATATGCATAATATGCCTTGGCAATATGTGATTTCAAAAAATCCAGAAGATATTTCAGAATTTGAATTTAAAGGACAAAAAATTTCTATAGAAGATATCAAAAAAGTCAAAAAAGAAAATAAGACAAACTTTCAGACCATTGGAGAAGGTGTAATACCTGGAAACCAAATAACTTATCCTGCATTTTTTAATGATAAATTTAGGGGCCTATATATTACGTATCGTTATAAACTTAAACCATCTCGAAAATGGGATGACAGAGCCTCTGCTGGTGGCGTTGCAAAGTATGATTCAAAGAAAAAAAAATGGATGGCAATCGGTGGTCCTGTAAGAATATCCGATGAGGATGTTGTATTAACAAATAAGGCAGATGTTCCCGTTAGCGATCCCTTTTTGTATTCAGATAGCCATGAGCCGTATTTAATTCAACTAGCCTTTGACTCTGCTAATAATATTCATGCCTCTTGGTTATGGCGAGAAGGAGGAGCAGGTCCTGATTGCTCAAATCCAAGTTATCTTAAATTAACTAACGAAACAAAATTGCCAATATCTTTCAATTATAAAAATTTTATAGATTCAAGTGAGAGAAAATATTATGCTCCTTCATCTATAACTGTAGATAAAAATAATAATGTTTGGGTCATAAATTGTCCAGTAAATGAAACACGTGAAGTAATAAATATTAATAAATCTAAAAAATATAAAACACCTTCAGGTGCAAATATAATTTTATCAGATAAATATGGAAATAAGTTTTATTTTGCAAGTGGTCCACGAATTTATATAGATATGTTTTATTCAAGTTTTCAAGTGAAAAATATATATACTGGATATGGTGGAAAATATTTAAAAGTAGTTTATGATAATCATAGTTCATCTTTTTATATATATATGCACAAAGACAAGCACACTGTTCAAATTTTAAAATTTTATAAAGTTTATTAATGAATACTATGGTTAGCAATTTTAAAATTTTACCTTTGATGCTTGTTTTATGTTATTATTCAGGCTTCGCACAATTTTTTTATTTTAAGCAAGAGTATTCTTCAGATATAACAAGGGTGTTATTACTTTCTCCGGCATATACACTTTCTCTGTTTTTTTTGTCAACATATATTGAAACTATTAAGAAAGTTCTAAGTAGTTTTATTATATATTTAATATTAATAATGTATATATTTATCTCATCCTTTTGGTCATATTATCCTAATAATGTTTTTATAGAATTAGTTCATTTTAGCGGTATGTTTTTAATATGTATTATTACATTAAATGTGCTTAATCAACAATCTCAGTTATTAAAAACTATACTTGTATATTCGCTAGTTGTGCTAATTTTAAATATTGCATTTATATATATGTATCCATCTCGTGGAATTATCGAATCAGGACGGTGGCAAGGACTATTCGCTCATCCTAATACGCTTGGATCATTTTGCTGGGTTAGTCTGTGGGCTTGTATATCACAATTTCGTGATGATAATTTTAGAATAAAAATATTGAAATATTTAGTTATTATTATTGCATGTTATATACTTATAAAAACTAATAGCGTAACATCTATGTTCTGTGCTGTATTTTTGACATTTGCAGCCATAATTAAGAATTTTATGCATAAATCGACATCGATAAGAATGTTAATATTTTTTAGTATGTGCTGCACAATAATTATAACGATTTTACTTGCATATATGTTAGATCCAAAAATATTTACCATGACTTTTTTATTTGATTTTTTTGGGCGTGATCCAAATCTTACTGGTAGGATAAGTTTGTGGGAAATCGGAATCGAAGCGGTTAGAGAGAGACTTGTTCTTGGCTGGAGTTTTGATTCACAACGATCTGTAATGTCGACTCAATTTAAAATCGGTTATGGACAATTTCACAATGGATATATCGATCTGTTCGTAGCAGGCGGATTGATTGGGTTTGGAATATTTGCATATATGATAATTATTTTTATTAAAAGAAGCATGGTTTTAAATTCATCTACAAAATTTAGTAACATTGCATTTGCTGTTACTTTATTAATTCATAATTTTTCTGAAGCTTCAATTATTCATAGTGTTAATTATTTATGGTTTGTGTTTACTTTATTGTTTGTTTTTTCATCCCATGAATATGGAATTATAAAAAGAGAAAGGTATAAGTGATTCAAATAAGCGTTTGCATCTGCACTTACAAAAGATTTGATTTATTAAATAATTTGTTATCAAGTTTGATCGCTCAGCAATATATCGACGGTGTGAAATATAATTTGATAGTTATTGACAATGATTGTTCTGGATCGTCAAGAAGCACAGTTTTGTTATTTAATAATAATTCTAAAAAGGTTAATATTTTATATGATATCGAGCCCATAAAAAATATCTCTTTAGCTCGAAATAGAGCATTGCGATACGCTGAAGGAGAATATGTAGCATTTATAGATGACGATGAATATGCGTGTCCTAAATGGCTTAAAAACCTTTATCATGCTATTGTAAAAACTAAAGCTGACGCTGTAATGGGGCCAGTAATTTCAGTATATCCTGCATTAACCCCGGACTGGATTATTAAGGGACGTTTTTTTGACAGGCCTAATTATGAGAACTATTCACGTGTGCATCAGGGAAGAACTGGAAACGCATTAGTGAAACGAAAGTGGTTTAATAAGTTTGAATTTGATGAAAGGTTTGGACTAACAGGCGGTGAAGACTCTGATTTATTTAAAAAGATTATAAATGATGGTGGCGCTATATATTGGGCCAAGGATGCGCATGTCTTCGAAAATGTCGATGGAAGTCGCCTTAATATAAAATGGCTACTTGCTAGGTCTTTTCGAGGTGGTCAAGGAGATGCAGATAAAAAGCAAGTTTCTGTATTTCGTCCTATTGTAATACAGCATTTGCTTTATAGAACGATATTGTTGACTATTGCAATGTTAGGAACTTTGCTTTCATTGCCTTTTGGCCGGCACAAATTTGTGTGGTGGCTAATGAAGATATCTTCAAATTTAGGCCAGTTGAGTGTAATTTTTCCTTATCGTTATAAAGAGTATAAATAATCAATATGTCTCGAATCGTGATTTTTAACACTATTTATGCTCAAGGTTCACAGCTTGCTATGATGGTTATGCAAGCTGTATATTTCATAATTATAGCGCGATCCTTATCTCCTGAAGGTTATGGATCTTATTTATCTGTTTTAGCATTAGTTTCTTTTTTTATGGTATTTTCTGCATTCGGTAGTGAACGTCTCATGATAAGAGATATTTCACTTAATCGTAATAAATTTAACATTTACTGGGGAAGCGCATTACTGTCTTTATTTTTATTGTGTTTAGTCGTCATTTTTTTAATAGTTATAATTGGAAAATATTTTTTTGAAAATAACATTGATATAAAATTATTATTATTCATTGCTATTTCAGATTGTTTATTTGCTCAAATAGTCAATATTCACAGCTATGCTTTTCAAGCAATGCAAAAAATTAATTATATGGGTTTTTGTAAAATATTATTAAGCTTTTGTCGGTTAATAAGCGTTATTGTTTTTTTATATTATAGTTCAACTTTAACTGCGGAGGCTTGGGCTATATTTAATTTGATTGCATCTTTTTTTGGTGCTTTGTTTGTGACGATATTTGCAATAAAATGTAATGGACTTCCAATATTAAATTTATATTATTTTAAAAATATATTTTCAGGTTTAAGTTTTGCTGCGACAAGTTCAGCAGTATATGCTTCAAATGATATAGATAAAGTTATGTTGTCTTCAATAGTTGGACAATCTGCTGTTGGTATATACGGTGCAGCGTATAAATTAATTAACATATCATTTACACCGATATTGTCTTTGCTAATATCAACATATGCAATTTTTTTTGAAAAAAGTACAGTTAGCATAAAAGCTGTTTTTGATTATGCATTTAAATTGTCAATAGTTGCTTTGCCATTTGGATTAATTATTTCGATTAGTATACTATTTTTCGCTCCTGTTGTCCCTTTTATTTTAGGAGATAAATATGCTTCTTCTGTAACTGCAATGCGGCTATTGTCGTTTTTGCCAGTTATTAAGATATTTCAATATTTTGGTGGTGACGCTCTTACAGCGCTAAATATGCAAAATCATCGCTTAAGCGTCGTTGTTATTTCTACTGCAATCAATGTAATTTTGAATTTTGTATTAATTCCGTTGTACTCGTGGAAAGGAGCAATTTTGTCTACTCTAATATGTGATCTTTTTATTGCCTTAAGCATATGGACTCTGCTAGTTTTTAAAGTAAAAAAATCTGCTGAGGTTTAATCGATGATATGGATTGTTCAAAAAAAAATTCCACATTATAGAGAAGATTTTTTTGTGTTATTAAATACAATTTTAAAAAATGTTGTTATAATACATTCGTCTATACTTCAATCTGATAGTTTAGTTACAAATACAAAATTTGATTTTTGCAATATTTTAGTAAAAATAATTAACACACCATTTGGATATTATCAACCTATAGCCTATAAATTTTTAAAAGAAAAACCAAAATATGTTGTGTTAGGTTTGGAATTAAAAATTTTATCAAATTATATCATTTGGTTTTTATCGTTATTTACTAAAACAAAATTAGTGTGGTGGACACATGGTTATAATGTTCATATCATAAATAGTGGATTTAGATTTTATATTGATCGTATAATAAAAACATTGCTTATGAAACAATGTTACGCTGTTTTATTGTACACTAAATATAAAAATGACGAGTTGATTGCTTGGGGTGTTGATCGTAATAAGATAGTGGTTCTTAATAATGCATTAAATGAACAGCCACTATATGAAAGTTTTATGAATACATTAAAGAATTCTGATCACTCTGATATTGTTAATAGTAAAAGTAAAAATAATAATTCATCTTTGACCCTAACATTTGTAGGTAGACTTGTTGAGTCAAAGAAAGTTCATAAGTTACTACAATTAGTTAACATTTTAAAATATAAGATTCCTAATTTGCGACTCTATATCATTGGTGATGGAGATAGAAGACTTTATCTTGAAAATTGTGCTAAAGAAATGAACTTAACAGATTGTGTATTTTTTACTGGAACAATTCAAGATCCTAATGAATTAGCTAAGTATATGCTTATTACGGATTTTACAGTTTATACTGGAACTGTAGGATTAGCAATTGTACATAGTTTTATTTACGGAATTCCCTTTCTAGCACTTGAAGGGAAAGGGCATAGTCCTGAAATATCCTATCTTGAAAATAATAAAAATGGATACATGGCTAAAAATTTAGACGATATGGCTGATTGGATATTAAACGCGTATTGTAATCCACAATTAATTGGAAAAATGAAAAGAGAATGTCGTCAATTAATAATAAATGAAGTTAATATTAAGAACATGGTAAGTAATTTTATTAGTGTTTTTAAAGAGTGATCTGATGAAAAAAACAATTTTGCTTTTAATATCCGTTCCTCCTCCGATGCATGGATCTAACTTTATGAATCAGTGCGTTTTAAATTCATCTATGCTGCACTGTAAATTTCATGTTTTAACTATTCAAATGCAATATTCTTATTGCAATAAAAATTTAAAAGTTTTTTCATTACGCAAATTAAAATTAATGTTTATTTATTTATTTCAACTTATAAAAATTGTAATTTTAAATAAGCCAAATGCAGTTTATTTTGTTCCGGCTGTAGCTGGTTATGCTTTTTACAGAGATTGTTTTTTTGCTTTTGTTATTAAATTTTTTAAAGTTAAAATTATCTATCATTTGCACGGAAAAGGTATTATAAAAGAAACAAAAAATTATTTTAAATTTATAATATACAAATGGTTTTTTAACAACTCTGAAGTAATTCATTTGTCACCGATTATGTATTCAGATATTGAAAATGTTGTATCAACTAATCAAATGCATTACGTTCCGAATGGTGTTTCAAGTTGTGATGCTGCATTAAATAATAGATGTCGTAACAATTCACATGTCACGATATTGTATCTTTCAAATTTAATACCTTCAAAGGGACCGTTGCTTTTGCTTGAATCATTACGAATTGTTATGAAACGCGGATATAAGTTTAATGCTATTTTTGCTGGAAATGAAACAAAAGAAATTACTGCGAGTATGTTTATTAATCTAATTGGTTCTTATAATTTAAATTCTTATGTATCATATGTTGGTCCTAAATACGATAACGAAAAAAATAATTTATTTTTTAAATCAGATATTTTTGTTTTTCCTTCACAATATGAAAGAGAAGTATGGCCTTTGGTTATTTTAGAAGCTATGTCATTTGGTTTGCCAGTTATAACAACTTCTGAAGGAGCAATATCTGAATTTGTAATTAATTCTGAAACAGGATTTATCGTAGATAATTGTACTTCTGAAGAAATCGCAGATAAAATTTGTTATTTATGTGATTTTCCTGAAATACGTTATAAAATGGGTGATAACGCTATAAAACATTTTAATAATTTTTATACTATTGATATTTTTGAAAATAACTTAGTTAATACTATTGATTTGATTTTAAATATTAATTAATTTATTTATTAAAATGATTTAATATCAATTTGAGTGTTCAAAACGTTTAACTATATTTAAAAAACATGAAGCAACTTACTCAAAAATTAAAAAATGGATTTATGCAAATTCTTGATGCGCCGTTGCCGCAAGTTGGTTCTACAACAATACTCATTAAAAATTATTATTCATTAGTTAGTGCTGGCACTGAAGGGAATACAGCCAAAGCAGCGCGCTCTAATATTTTAGAAAAAGCTAAATCTAGGCCGCAACAGGTAAATCAAGTACTCAATACATTAAAAACTCAAGGTCCAATTCAAACTTATCGGGCTGTTATAAAAAAACTCGAAGCTTATTCACCGCTAGGCTATTCTTGTGCCGGTGTTGTTTTGGCTGTCGGTGAGCGAATTAACGATATTTCTGTTGGAGACTTGGTTGCGTGTGCAGGTAATAATTATGCTTATCATGCAGAAGTTGTTTCTGCTCCAAGAAATTTAGTCGTGAAATTGCCTAAGATTTTTAATAACAAACTTACTGAAGATTCTTTCATGCAATCAGCTGCTTACAATACTCTTGGGTCTATTGCTTTGCAGTCTGTACGCTTGGCTGACCTCAGACTTGGTGAGACTTGCGCTGTCATTGGTTTGGGACTTCTCGGTCAGATCGCTTGTCTTTTGTTAAGAGCGTCCGGGGTTAGAGTTGTAGGCATTGATGTTTCATCTGATATGGTTACCTTGGCTAATGAAAAATGCGCTGATTTTGCTATGTTACGTGATACTGCGGGTATTGAACATATTATTTCAGATTATACTTGTCAGCTTGGTTGTGACGCAGTCATTATCGCCGCAGGGACATCATCCCTTGACCCAATTAATTTTGCTGGCTCAATTTGTAGAAAAAAAGGGACTGTTGTTGTGCTTGGAGATGTCCCGACAGGGTTTGATCGTGAGCCTCATTATTACAGAAAAGAGTTAACTCTCAAGATGTCCTGTTCTTATGGTCCAGGGCGTTATGATCCAGCCTACGAGGAAAAGGGCATTGACTACCCTCCAGCGTATGTCCGCTGGACTGAAAATAAAAATATGCTCGCTTTTCAACAACTTATTGCATCTGGAAAAATTGACGTATCTTATTTAACCACACATATTTTTGCACTCGAAGAAAGCACTAAAGCGTACGATATGATTGTTGATAAAAGTGAACCTTTCGTCGGTATTTTAATACGATACGATCAAAGCCAACAAACATTGCAATCAGCGGTCTTTGTGCGTGAACCAAAGAAGATTTCTGGTGTCATGGGCATAGGCTTCATAGGCGCTGGATCTTACGCACAGAGTTTTCTGCTCCCCAATATTCCTAAATCCGGTACGGCGATGCGTGGTGTAATGACATCTACTTCAGCCAGTGCCAGGACTGTTGCCGATCGTTTTGGGTTTGAGTTTTGTTCGACTTCAGAGAATGATATTTTTGGCTGTCAAAATATTCAAACATTGTTCATAGCCACAAGACATAATACACACGGCGAATTTGTCATTAAAGCACTGAGCAATGATCAACATGTTTTTGTCGAAAAACCCTTGTGTCTGCAAAGGGATGAACTTGAACAAATACGATCCTTAGCCGAAGGCAAGAAACACACTCATGTTATGGTGGGGTTCAATCGCCGATTTTCTCCACTAACTGAGTTTATTAAATCTAAAATCGGGGTTGGCCCTATGGCGATGATGTATCGCGTGAATGCAGGCTCAATCCCTGTTGACTCATGGATACAAGACCGTGAGATTGGGGGTGGACGGATTCATGGAGAAGTCTGCCACTTCGTAGACTATCTCATTTTTATGAATGGTTCGTTGCCAAACAGTGTTTGCGCTCATGCCGTACCAGATGCCCTCGGCTTAAATGATACTTTGACGGTTTCTTTGAGTTTTGTGAATGGATCAGTAGGAACAATTCAATACTTTGCGAACGGCTCCAAGTCTTTTCCCAAGGAATATTTTGAAGTGCATGCGCATGGTTTGAGCGCTACAATGAACGATTATCGTGAAGCGATCATTTTTGGAAAGGGGAAGCCTGAAAAAAAGAAACTTCTTGTACAGGATAAAGGCCAAACCCAAGAAGTTCGCCTTTTTATCGAAGCTATTCAAAAGGGGCTACCAACCCCTATTGCCTTGGAAGATATTCTTGCAGGATCTGAAACATGCTTTGCCATAGAGGAATCAATCCGTACTGGTCATGCAGTCAGGTTAAAATAAATGTCTAGCAATCAAATTATTGCACAAAGTTGCGACAGGGTTCTAGACTGGGTTCTGGAGGAAGATTTTTGCGGATGGGATTTGTTCGATGGTCTCAACTCACAGCTTTTCCAACTAACTCCTTTGGCGAGGTCCCGTTATTGCCGCCTGGCTTGGATTCAGTTTTTCAAGAAATCCCCTCTAAATTTTCGAGTTCCGACACTAGTGCCCAAAGAATACAACCCAAAAGGGTTGGGGCTTTTTGCCTCGGGATTGCTGCGTCTCGGAAGGTCCTCAGATGCCGAAAATCTACTGATTAATTTGCTGACGCAGAAATCATCCGGGTTTCTAGGTATGAGTTGGGGTTACAATTTTGATTGGCAGGCTAGGGCCTTTTTTGTGCCGAAAGGAAAACCGAACATGGTCACAACGGTATTCGTCGCGCATGCTTTTCTGGATTATTTCCAGAAGACTGGTGATGATAAATGGCTAGCTCCTGCGCGGGGCGCGTGTTCGTTCATTCTTGAGCACCTGACCTTGGAGCCCGACTTCTGTTTCGGCTATATCCCAGATGAAACAACACGAGTGCACAATGCAAATATGCTAGGATGCGCGTTGTTGGGTCGCGTATTTTCCATTACAGGCGAAAGCGTGCTACTTGAAGCCTCTTACAAAGCTATAGAGTATTCTGTTAAATCACAGAAAGATGATTATTCTTGGCCATACGGTGAACGCAATCATCATCAGTTTATCGATAATTTTCATACTGGTTTCAATTTAGTTGCTCTTAAAGAATGGATGGATTATGTAAAATCTAAAGAATGGACTAATCAACTTAATAATGGTTATTTATATTATCTTAATACATTTTGGCTAGATAACGGCTGTCCCAAATATTACAATAATTCCATGTATCCGATTGATATTCATTGTTCTGCACAAGGAGTTGTTACTTGCTGTAAACTTGCATCGCTAGATCTACAAAGAATGGATATGGCCCATAAAATTGCACACTGGGCTATTGAAAACATGCAGGATAAGGAAGGTTTTTTTTATTATCAGAAGACACGATGGTACACGAATAAAATTCCTTACATACGCTGGTCTCAGGCTTGGATGCTCTACGCATTGTCTCATTTGATCGAAGCTGAAACTTCAGATTCAAAAATTTAGAAATACAGGTGGTCTTGTGAAAGTAATCAATGTAGTTGGTGCCAGGCCGAACTTCATGAAAATTGCTCCAATCATTGATGCTATGAATTTGCGGTCAGAAATTGAACATCTGCTTGTGCATACTGGGCAACATTATGGCCAAAAGATGAGCCAAGCTTTTTTTGATGATCTTGGTCTGCCTAAACCGGACATTGATCTCGGTGTTGGGTCTGGTTCCCATGCTGTTCAGACTGCCGGAATCATGGTCGCATTTGAACAGGTGCTTCTCGAACATAAGCCCGATTGGGTTATTGTTGTCGGTGATGTGAACTCCACCATGGCCTGCACCATCACAGCCAAGAAATTGAACGTCAAAGTCGCCCATGTTGAGGCGGGGTTGCGCAGCCGTGACATGACAATGCCCGAGGAAATCAATCGTCTTTGCACCGATGTGCTTGTTGACGCTCTGTTTACCACAGATCATTTCGCTGATGAAAATCTGATCCAAGAGGGAGTGCCTCAGGACAAGATTCACTTTGTGGGCAATGTCATGATCGACACTTTGCTCAAACATAGGGACAAAGCCCAGGATCTGGGCACGTTCGAACGATTTGGATTGGAACCGGGGCAGTATGTTGCGATGACCATGCACCGACCCGGCAACGTTGATGAGAAATCCACGCTCCAGGGCATTCTGGAAGTGCTGAAGCGTTTGTCCCACGATATTCCCATCTTTTTTCCCATACATCCCCGGACCGCCAAAATGATCAGCCAGTTTGGTCTGGATGATTATGTCAGCACGATCCCCAAAGATGGGAAAAAGCTTGGTCCGGGAGTGTGGGTGACAGACCCTCTCGGGTATCTGGATTTTCTGAATGTGAACATGCATTCGCGGTTGGTGCTTACCGATAGCGGCGGATTGCAGGAAGAAACCACGGTTCTTGGCATTCCATGTGTGACCATGCGGCCCAATACGGAACGGCCCATCACGTGCGAAATGGGAACAAATCTTATTGTGGGCAATGATCCGCAACTGATTGAATCGGCAGTGTGTAAAATTCTTGCCGGAGGCATAGGCGAACACCGGATTCCGCCAAAATGGGATGGCAAAGTCGGGCAACGTATCGTTGCGAAACTGATTGAGCTTGGTGTTTGATGCTTGCCAAATCACGGAGAAGCAGATGACTTTTTTGGGTGCTGATTTCGGCCTTAGGCCGCTGACATTCCTAGGGCAGAGGATGCATGCTTTGAGCATGGACGAGACGGTGGAATTGATTACCGACCGTGTGTCAGGAGGGCATTTTACTCAGCATGTGGTGGTGAATGTCGCCAAACTTGTGAACATGCAAAGCGATGCAAAACTCAAGGAATCCGTTGATAGCTGCGATATCATCAACATTGATGGTATGGGTGTCGTTTGGGGCGCTCGTCTTTGCGGGCATACGGTTCCGGAACGAGTTGCGGGTGTTGATCTATTTTTGAGGCTTCTTGAAAAATCAGCTTTGAAAGGCTTTTCGGTTTTTTTCCTTGGAGCCAAACCTGAAATAGTGGAGAAAACGGCCCAAACCATGACTGTGCGATATCCTGGCTTGAAGGTGGCTGGATACCATCATGGCTATTTCTGGGATGATGAAGAATTTGTAGTAGACATGATTCAGAAATCGAAAGCTGATTTGATTTTTGTTGCAATCTCTTCGCCTAAAAAAGAAAATTTCATCAATAAGTGGAAAGACCGCCTCGGAGTTCAGTTTGTCATGGGCGTGGGTGGGACTTTTGATGTGGTTTCCGGAAAGACTCGGCGTGCTCCTATATGGATGCAGAAATATGGTCTGGAGTGGCTTTACAGGGTCATTCAAGAACCGCGCAGGATGTGGAAACGATATCTTGTTACGAATACTAAGTATCTAGTCTTGCTATTTAAAGAATTTATTTCATCATCTGGTGCTCTGAGACAAGAGAAAATTTCGAAATAACTCTTTGATCACCAAGAACGGCGGCATCGCCATCTGCGCCTCCATCGCCCCGTATCCAGAGGCCAGTGCATGGGGTCAGGTCTCGTCTTGACCTACCTGTCCCAATCATCTAGCAAATCACCATGTCACGCCCCTTACGCATTGAATATCCCGGCGCCTGGTATCCATATCATGAACCGTGGCCGCAGGCGGGAGAAGATCTTCCTTGACTCCTCAGACTATCAGGCTTTTTCGATCTGCTGGTGAACGTTTCGGACATGATCAAGGCTCAAGTCCACTAAAAACCCCTTCATGAATTCGGGTAGACGGAAGCGTATTATGTGTATAAAATATGAAATTATACACACGGGACGGGAGGAGTCATGCGTACAAACATTGTTGTTGATGACCAGTTGATGGATCAGGCCTTGAAGCTTTCTGGGCTCAAGACAAAGAAGCAGGCGGTGGAAGAAGGTCTGCGCCTGCTGATCGCTATGAAAAAGCAGGAGTCCATCCGGCAGTTTCGGGGCAAACTGACGTGGGAGGGGGATCTTGACGCCATGAGGAAAGATTCGTGATCGTCGTGGATACTTCGGTCTGGATCGACTATTTCCGCGGGGTCGCCGCTCCACATACGGATTTGCTGGATCGTGCGCTTTCCGAGTCGCGCATCATTATCGGCGATCTGATCCTGGCCGAGATTCTTCAAGGATTCAGCAGTGAAAGAGATTTTCAGATTGCAAGACAGCTCATGGATGGCCTGGAGTACAGGGATTTTGTCGGCAGAGACATGGCGATGGCGGCGGCACAGAACTACCGCGCTTTGCGAAGGCAAGGCATCACGGTGCGCAAGACCATCGATGTCCTTATCGCGACATTCTGCATTGAGAACGGCTTTGGTCTTATCCACAACGACAGGGATTTCGATCCTATGGAACAGCTGTTGGGGTTGAGAGTGTTGCGGTAACCGCTAGCAAATCCACATGTCACGCCCCCCAGAAGGCTGGGGGTCAGGTCTCGTTTTGACTTATCTTGCCCTGCCAAGGGTCGAGTGCCATCGCGCCCAGTTTAATCAATCCACGGCTGGGGGTCAGGTCTCGTTTTGACTTATCTTGCCCTGTCAGGGGTCGAGTGCCATCGCGCCCAGTTTAATCAATCCACGAGATCATCCATATCCACTTGAAGAACCTCGGACAGTTTCTTGAGCAGATCTACCGATAATCCACGCTTGCCGGTTTCTACCTGGGAAATGGCCGAAGGCGTGACCCCGACCATCGCGGCCAGGGCCGCAGTCGATATGCCGCGATATTCGCGCCAGATCCGAAGCGGATTCTCCCTGCCTAGCAGTCGCTCTACGAGATCGTGGGGATAGGTTTCCTCACCGGACGCAATGGCCGCCATGGTTTTGTCAGCGTCCACAATGTCCTGAAGCTCTTCAAGGCGTTCTACCATTGATCTGTACTCATCCCACGGGACCACCGCATAGGCGGGGTTTCCGGAATTGTTTTCAATGACTTGGACGTTCATTTGTACACATCTCCTCTGGTTCCTACCTTCATCACGAGCACGATGAGCTTTCCGTCATCGATTTCTAAAATCACTCTGTAGTCGCCAATCCTCAGTCGAAAGTATGGGCTGTTGGTCATCTTGATCAGGTTCCCCTGAAAAGCCGATCTGTCCTCATCGATTTGGCGTACCGCCGACATGATGTCCTCAGCCTTCGCCTTGGGCATTTTTCGCAAATATTTGAGCGCCTGCTTGCTGTACATGATGGGCATGGAAATAATTAACTCAGAGTTAGTTGCTTGGCAAGGGGAGGCGGGGGAACGTTAGACGTGATGCGTGATGCGTGATGCGATAAAGGCAGGGATGGAGGCAGGGGTGGAGGCAGCGGCAATATGCTTTGCCAATCACCATTCACCAATCACCATTCCAGCGGCCATTAGCTGGCTTCCTCGCAACGAAGCGTTCGTTCAGGCGTCACCCCAGTGGGCGATGTGCTTAAGGGTTCTTTGCGAATTTTTGCAGGGAATTCGTTTTCGCCTTCTTGGGGAATCGGTCTGGATACAGTATTGCGTCCTGGCAAAGATCTACATCCAGATCCGGCCAGTAATAATGGCCTGGGGAGGGTTCCTGGACATTTGTGACCATGCGCAGCGGTACCTCCGCGAACCATGGGAAATCTTCATATGAGAGAAACATTTCTAGCCCGTGAGACAAAAGCCAGATTCCGTGTCCGGATATGTTGGTGACCTCAGTCGTCGAAGTGATTGCGCCAAGCGCTGATGAACTCGCCATGGAATTCCTCCAAAATTATTTCAATCGATTTTAGCTCTTGGCGCGAAAATCGGTGATTGTGCGCCAATTCCAGTTCGGGCTCGAGCCAGAATTTTGCTTCTCCCGACTCGGACGATACGTGAATGTGCATCCTTGTTTCTTCACGAGAGAAAAAGAAAAATCGATAGCTGTTTTTTCTCAGAACTGACTGTAGGAGTCATGCTTATCTCTAGCGCACAGGTCATTAACAGACAAGTGGGAGGCAGTGGGGAGCGGGAGGCGTGATGCGTAACGCGTGACGCGATGGAGGCGGGGATGGAGGCAGGGATAAAGGCAGGGATGGAGGCAGGGGCGGATGTAGCGAGACGGCGGCGGGGAAGCAGGGGTAGCGCTTGTCAGCGCAGTCACTTGTAGTTACTGTGACTACATGGAGGAATCATTATGAGCGCCGCAGAAACCGTATCCACCAGTTTTCGTGCATCAAAAGACAAAATTGAGCGTATCGACGCTGTTGCCGCGTCCATGGGCAGAAGCCGCAATTGGCTGCTGAATAAGGCGCTGGACGACATCTTGGAGCATCAGGCCTGGTTTATGGCGGAGGTCCAGAAAGGCATTGCGGCCGCCGATAAAGGCGAGTTCGCTTCCCCGGAATACACCCGCCGCAAAAGACCTGGGCATCGTACTTGAATACATCGCCGCCGATGATGCCGAGGCCGCCCACCGGGTTGCCCAGGCGATCCGGACAGCCAGCGAACGTTTGGACCAGTTTCCCCAGATGGGTCGCAGTGGGGCCGCAGTGGGCACTCGGGAACTTGTAGTGCCAGGTCTGCCCTATGTCCTCGTCTATCGTGAGCAGGGCCTTGCGATCCAAATTTTACGGCTCCTGCATACGCGCCAGAAATGGCCGGTGTAATGATGCGTGATGCGTGATGCTTGAGGCGGCGACAGAATCAGCGATAGAGGCAACGACAGAGGCAGCGACGGGAGAGCGACAGAGGCAGGGACGGAGGCAGGGGATCGTGAGGCGTGATGCGTGATGCGATAAGAAGGTAGCGACTGAGGCAGCGAGAAAGGCAACGTGTCTTACCAAAAACTATTCACCGATCACTAATCACCAATCCAGCGGAACGTGATGCGTGACGCGTAACGCGTGATGCGGCCAATTCATAGAAAGTGCAGTGTGCCTTTTCCATTCACTATTCACCAAGCACCAATCTAACGGATCGTAATGCGTGACAAGTGACGCGTGATGCGATGTCGCAGGCAATTTTTTTAACCAGAAACTAAAAACCAAAAACCAGAGACTAAAGCGGGACGTGTGATGCGTTTTGCGACAGAGTCCGGGCCTTTTCCATTCACTATTCACCATCCGCAGCGACGGGGCAGCGGGATGCGCAGGCGGAAGCGGTGATTTCGAGATGGGTTTCTGAGCGCAGGGAATTGGGCAATGTGCTGTAGTCTGATCTTTTTGGACTAAAAAGTAATCGTATTGCTATAAATATCTGATAATATTATATGTTATTGTTTTTGGTACATATCTTCCATCGCGGCCTTGGATAAATCAAAACGCCAATCCTAGAATTATTCAGGAGTTATGTCATGAAAGCTGCTCTAAAAGTGTTGTTTGTTTTTCTGTTGCTTAACCTGCTGTCAGGATCGGCGATGGCGGTAACACTTGACTTTGACGGGGCTACCGATCTTACCGCTTATGGTAAGACATATGGGGTTGAATTCATAGGTGATTGGACACTGTATCCCAAACCTGGCGATCCGGAAATAGTGACTTTGAATTTTTCGGGAGCTAATGTCGAAGCTGGTTTTAATTTTTCTGTGAATCCGGTTTATCAGCGAGATTTTGCCTTCGATTATTCATTGGTTTATGGTGGTGCCGCGATTGTTGAGGGTTTGGATGTTGCTGGAAAACGCCTTGGTACGTTTGACTTGCTGGTTGGTCTGGATAATCAGTTTTCTGTGCCTTCTGATTGGGGAACAGCTTTCCTTAGCAGTATAAATTTTACGCTCAAATCCGGCGCACTTTTGGTAGACAACATCAATTTCACACCTACTCCCCTTCCTGGCGCCGCCATCCTCTTCGGGTCCGGCCTGCTCGGACTGGTTGGTTTGCGCAGAAGGCAGATAGTTTAGAAGGACGGAGGCAGCGGTAAGCGCAGCGACAGTGGCGAGGATATTTTTTCTGGCCCTGCCTTTATCCACCTCCAATCCAATCTTCACCGTTTCAAACACTAGGCGGGCTTGTCCCGCCTTTTTTTATTGTCTTCTTCACAGCCAGTCTTGCCTGTTCGGACTCCCGCTGGGAATGGATATTGCTTAGTAGCCTTGGATGTTTTTACCAATGAAACGCGAATAAATGCCTGCAACAGGAGTAGGGAATGAAAACGGGGATCAAGGTCTTTGTGATAGGTTTGTTCATGCTGCTGGCCGGTCAGGCGCAGGCGGCGGTTAACACGTATACAACCGTAAATGATATTCTGATGCCTAGTTCTCCATTTCTCTCTGCTGAGAGTCCTGCTGCCTTGAGTGCAGATGTTAAATTGTCCGGATTGTTTGATTTTATTTATGTCGGTTCTGAAGCGGCTGATACTAATAAGTTGATCGAGCTTGTTGGCGGTAGTGGTAATAAAGTCATTTTTAATAATAAAAGCAATGACAACGATACTTCTTATTCGCTTAATATAGAAACGTTGTTTGCCAAAGGGCAGTCGACAAAAAATGAAGTGTTTGCAATCAACGCATGGTCTGAAGCTATCCATGTCTACTTGCTTAAATCTGACGTCAGCATCAACAATGTCTTTCTGACAGCCGGATCGTATCTTTTCGGCTTCAACGACGGAGGCAGTCCCGACGCGGACTTTGATGACCTCGTCTTTGCCGCAAAAACCAGCTCCGTGCCCCTCCCCGGTGCGGCCATCCTCTTTGGCTCCGGCCTGCTAGGGCTGGTCGGACTGCGCAGGCGGGAGATAGTCTGATCGGATTGTACTGATTTTAAAGCTTCAAGCGGGTTTATCCCGCTTTTTTTTGGCCTGAATTTGGTTTTTAGTAAAAAAAAAAGATGTATGGGCGTGAAGTCAATGTGATTAGCGAGGCGGATGTTGAATCGTTGGTAATGAGTTCAAATGATTTTATTCCTTCGGTGATTAAGGCTGCTTCAGCTTTGGCGGCTCGGGACAAAACCATTTCCATTGTCGAGTACCTGACCCTGTTCGCTGTCTGCGAGAAGATCAAGAAACTCGTTGACAACCAGGTCGTTGTCTATGTCGTAGTTCTCAAAAATGCGGATGGAAGCGTCTGTTTCGAAGAATCCCTGCGCAACATTTTCAAGCTATCTTCCTTCTTCGCAACCCGACCAGCCCAAGCAGGCCGGAGCCGAAGAGGATGGCCGCGCCGGGGAGGGGGACGGCGGAGGTGCGGACGATGAGGTCCTGGGAGAGTCCGTCGGTCAGCAGCTGGAATCTGGATTCGAGGTCAAGGCCGCTAAAGTCGCTGATGGAGGAAACATCATCGAGCATGGCTGTGTAAAGGTTGTAAACTCTGACCGAATCCCAGCCCAGCCACCAGCGATCAAGCCAATTCGGCTTGAGCGGAGTGTAGTCACGGGACTGCGTGGATTGGCCAAGCACGCTCCAGATGGCTGCCTGCAGTGCGGAGATGGTGACGCGGTTCGTCGTGCCCTGGAACCCGGTATCCGTTGTCTCGTAGGTGGAGTACTTGTCGATGAGCCACGCAGCCTGCAGGTAATTGCCGGATATTTCGGCGCTTTGATATTGCGTGTCTGCGGAAAAAGTCTGTCCGAGTTCGGCGCAGTACCCAAAAGTCGAGGATACACCCTCGACGGGGGAGCTGAAGGACAAATTGAACTCGTAGTTCCGGTGGTCGTATGCTGTTTGGGCTTTGTAAACGGACCCCGCATCGAACGTAGCGCTGGTAAGCGACACCGACGCCCACACATTTCCGGCGCACAAAAATAAAACCATCGCCAGCACAATTCCCTTCATCTTCGTCTGCATACGTTTCCTTGTATGTGGTTTCCGGCCTTCATGGCCGGGCACTGCGTGCATTAATATCAGCTGTCTGATTTGGCAGGACAAATGAATTATTCCGGGCTGTTTTAGCAATAAATGAACCAAGGGATGGCGCGCTGGGCGTTAGGCGCCTCCGCCATCACGCATAGAACATCGAAATTCCCTGCGTCCTCAGCTCCCGCTGATACTCATGCTGTGCTTGCTGAGCAGGTCGTAGAGGCGGGCGCGGGAGAGGCCGGAGATGGTCAGGGCGCGTTGGAAATTGCCTTGGCTGCTGGTCACGAGGCGTTTCAGGTAGGCGAGCTCCACTTCCTGCATGGCCAGTTCACGGACTGTGCGTAAGGGGAGCAGTTGCGAGTCTGCGGTGCTTTCCGGAGGCAGCGGGAGGGCGATGTAGGGGCCCTCAATGTGCGCGAAGCCGTTGCCGGGTTGGTGCTGCGTGAGCGAGCCGACAAGTCCTTCGGGTGTTTGGGACGGTGTCCTGGATGAGTCCGGGGAGGGAGCCGTGCAGAGGCCGGAGTTCGTCGTGCGGGGGGGCTGTGGGCATTCTTGCGGATTCATGGCGCGAGTTCCTGACAGGGCCGGTTGCCTGTCAGGGATGGCGGCGCGCGCAGGGGGCAGGAGCGGACAGCCGGAGGTATCGCCCTGGGCTCTGCATTCGGTTGCCTTCTCGGTCACGAGGTACCCATCGGTATGGGCTCTGCCCGAGCGCTTGAGCAGTACCTTGGCGCGGATATCCACGGGCAGATGCTGCGGGTAGAGCCTGCATTCACCATTGCCGTTCTGCACTGTCGCGTGCAGTACGTTGATCAGCTCCCTGACGTTGCCGTGCCAGTTGTAGAGGGTCAGGGCGTGGTGCAGTTCATAGGAGATCTCTTTTTCGTCACAGCCGAGTTCAGCGCAGATCTGGCGCACATGGTAGTTTGCAATGGGCAGGATGTCCTCTTTGCGTTCCCGCAAGGGGGGGAGCTGGATCACGCTGGTGCGCAGGCGGTGATAGAGATCCTTGCGGAATTCGCCCCGCTTGACCATGGCTTCAAGGTTGCGGTTCGTGGCCGCGACCAGCCTGAAATTGCTGGAGATCTCCTTTTTTGAGCTCAAGGGCCTGAAACGGCGTTCCTGCAGGACCCGCAGCAGCGATTTTTGCACCTCGATGTCCAGATCGCCGATCTCGTCAAGAAAAATGGTCCCCCCGTCGGCCTGCCGGAAGAGGCCGTCACGCGATTCGGCAGCCCCGGTGAACGAGCCGCGCTCATGACCAAAGAGCAGGCTCTCGGCCAGCGTCTTGGGGATGTTGGTGCAGTCCACGACGATGAAACTGTTGTCCGCGCGTGTGCTGTTCTCATGTATGGCGCTGGCGAAGAGTTCCTTGCCGGTCCCGGTCTCGCCCAGGATGAGGATGTTGACATTGCTCTGTGCGGCGGTGGCGATGTGCTCCAGGCACTGTTCCAGGCAGGGGCTGGACCCGAGAATGGCATCGCGCTTGATGTTGCCATGGCTCTTGGTCTCCATCCTGGCGCGACGATGGTGCAGGCAGCGATTGATGGCCTGACCGAGCTCCTCCTGGGTGAACGGTGCACAGACGACGTCCCATGCCCCGGCGTGGATGGCTTCTTCCAGTATCCCGGGATTGCAACCGTTTGTGATGATCAGGATATGCGGCCTGCACTCGGATTTGGCCAGTGCCGCTACGGCTTCGCCGGGTTTTTCCGTGATGTCGATATCAAGAATTACAATGTCGAATGCGTTGGTTTTGAGGGTTTGAATGGCATCGGCACAGGAGGCAAGAGAATAGCATTCATGTCCATGGCTTTCGATGGCCGGACTCAGCAGGTGACAAATATCACTGCGTTCATGAATGATGAGTACTGAGCCCATATTATTCTTTGCCTTTGAAAGATGCTTGCCATGTAGACCGAAGCAGTCGGAGATGAATAGCGCCAATGTAAGACATTTAAGTTTTCTTAGAGATGTTTGTATGAGTGTATGACGTTAATGTAAGACATCTTTATTCTGTATTGTGCCTCTGGAAAAATGGGCTACACGAAACAATAATGAATGTGAAGTATGTATTAATGCGGTATTTGTCCTGTCGTGAATATTTTCATAACATCTCGATATGATGAAAGTCCGATTCGATCGGACTTAACTGGTGCTTGTTTTGCGCGGCGCTGTGGTAGTCCTGTTTCGTTGGACTGGGCGGGGGAGGGGGAGCTGTGAAACCGTACGGTATGGGCGGATGTCAGGGAAAAGGTCTGCTGAATTCTAAATGGCACAATTCTTTCATATGATTGCGAAAATTTGCATGGGAGTATCCGTGACACAAAAACGCCCCCCCCTATGGTTGAACACCGACCTTGACCGCTATTTGCGGGATCAGGACGAGTCCGGCGGTGAGGCCCTGGCTGCCCCGAGCGCCCCCCTTGCCGATGGCAGCGCACAGGACCGGCGCAGAGCAACCCGTCAGCTCCTGTCCGGCTTTGCCGTTGTTCACACGCTGGACCCGGACGGGCTCAAGGGCCGGTATCGGGTGGCGCAGTTGCGCGACATCTCGACCACGGGCATCGGCTTGCATCTGAATGCGACCGAGCCCGAGAATTTCAAGGAAGGGCGTGAATTCGAGGTCCTCTTCCAGTTCTCGGATCATGGAAAACCTCTGCACATGGCCTGCACCGCCTGTCGCAAGGCACTGGACGAGGCCGGGGTGATAATCGGCGCGGTCTTCAAAAATCCCTTGGGCTCACTGGCTGAAGTCAGTTGCTGATGGCTGTCTGAAATGGCTTGGACGCATTCCCTTTTCCCAAAAAGGCTGGGTGGCTCCGGCCCAAGTTCCAGCGCGTCTTGATTTTTCTGGGTCTTGGATCCTGACCTGATTGGCTGGATTGAAAAGGATGATTAATTTTTTGCATTTTTATGGAGCATTTATGAGTTTTTTCATGCGGGCTTCGATTCTTTTTTTTCTGTTTTGCGTTCCTGTGCACGCCAGCCAAGGGGCGACCTTTCCCCTGGGCAGTGGAGACGTGCTTGAGATTTCCGTATGGGGTGACGAGAGCCTGGCGCGAAAGGTTCTGGTGCGCCCGGACGGCAAGATTTCCTTTCCCCTGGTTGGAGACATGCAGGCCGCCGGGGTCAGCGTCGAGAATCTGCGGGCCGAGCTTGAGACCAGGATCGGCGAATATATCCACGGCGCGCCCGTGACCGTGATGCTCATCGAGTCGCGCAGTTCCAAGGTTTCCGTGGTCGGCAAGGTGCAGAAGTCCGGCGTGTTTCCCATGGACGGGCCCATGTCCGTGCTGCAGGCCCTGGCCATGGCCGGGGGCATGACCCCGTATGCCTCGACCGGTTCGGTGCGCGTCGTGCGCACGGACACGACAGGCACGCAGAGCTATCTTCCTTTTGACTACGACCACGTCGCGGGTGGCAAGGGCCTGGAGCAGAACGTCCTGCTCGAACCCGGCGATATCGTCATCGTCCCCTGACCGCTCCCATGACGCATTGCATCAAACCCCTTGCCGCCTTGCTTCTGGCCGGCATTCTCATCCTTGGCCCGGCCGCGAAGAGCGGCGTGTGCGAAACCATGGTCACGCCGTCCATCGGCGTGCGCGCGGCCTTTGACGACAACACCCTCGGCAAGGGCGAAACCGATGCCGAACTCATGCTCTCGCCGGCCTTTAAGGTCGAGGGGGGCGACGAGGTGACGCGTCTCGGGCTGCAGGGACGCCTGGACGCCTTTCAGTACGCCGAGCACGAAGACTATAGCCGGGAAAACGCACAGCTCGGGGTCGAGGCCTCTCACGCCGTCAGCGAGCGCCTGGTGCTGCGCCTCGGCGCGAAGTGGGTCCGCGACCACACCGTGGAGAGCGAGTTCGACGAATCGGGCATCACCACGGAGAAGGCCGCGCGCAACCACTACTCCGCGACCCCGGGCCTGACCCTGCGCATGAGCGAGCGGGACGAATTGTCCGTGGAGGGCAGCGCGGGGCTTATGCAGTACGAATCAACGGGGTATACCGATTATCTGTCCGGCGGCCTGACCACGACCTGGAGCCACGCCTTGGGCGATGGCCTATGGCGGATCATCGGCCAGGCCGGGGTCCAGAATTACCGCTTCGACCGCGTCGACGGCGAGACGGAGCAGCTGGTCCTCTCCGCCTTGGCCGGTTTTGCCTGGAAAGCCTCCGAGACACTGGAATTCCAGGTCCTGGGAGGCGTCAGCCAGACCGAATCGGACGTGGATTTTGATTGGGGCCTGAGCATGAACAACAGCCAGATGACGTTTTCGGGTTCGGCCTCGGGCACCTGGACGGACGAAATCTGGAGACTGACTTTAAGCGCGGACAGGTCCGAATCACCCTCGACCTACGGCGAGCTCATCACCCGTGACCGCCTGCGCGCCTCTTTTGGCCGCAATCTGACCGAACGCCTCTATCTCGGGGTGCAGTTGGCCTGGTACATGTCCAAGACCGCAGGCCTGGTGCAGGACGAGAACACCCAGACCTACAGCATCGGTCCGACCCTGCGCTACCGCCTGAGCGAGGATACCACCCTCGACGGCGGCTATCAGTACACCCACGAGGATGACATCGAAGCGGACGAGGTGACGGATCGCAACCGCGTGTACCTGGGCGTGACGGTGGAGTGGGGATTGTGATGCGTGATGTGTAATGCGTGAGGCGTAATGCGATGGCGGGTTGCTTGTCTTTCTAATCAAAAATGTAAAACTTGAAACATAAAGGGTTAAGCGTGATGCGTGACCATGTCTGTTTCCACGGATCACGCGTCACGCATTGCGCGTCACGGATCAAGGAGTTTGAATGACCAGTTTCAGTGAAGAGACCGAACTTGGATATCTGCTCGGCGTCATCCGGCGTCGCATCTGGCAGATGGTTTTGCCGGCCATGGCCGTGTTTGTCGTGGTTGCCGTGGTCGTGGCCCTGTTGCCCGCCAAGTATCAATCCTCGGCCACGATTCTCATCGAGGGGCAGGAGGTGCCGCAGGAGCTGGTGCGCTCCACGGTGACTGGATTCGTGGAGGAGCGGCTTCAGACCATCACCCAGGTCGTTTTGAACCGCTCCAACCTGATGAGTATCATCGACCGCATCGGCCTGTATCAGGACGAGCGCAAGAGCATGACCTCCGAGGCGCTGGTCGAGATGATGCGCAAAGACATCACCATGGAGCCCATCCAGGCCGAGGTCATGAGCAACACGGGTCGTCCGGCCACGGCGACCATCGCTTTCTCTGTGGCCTTTGAGGGCACCGAGCCCGCCAAGGTGCTGCAGGCCACCAACACCCTGGTCTCCCTTTTTCTGGAAGAGAATCTCAAGAATCGCGAGGAGAAGGCGTCCACAGCCTATTCCTTTCTGGAAAAGCAGCTCGTGGCCCTGCGCGACGAGGTGGCCCAGTCCGAGGAGCTCATCGCCCGGTTCAAGGAGGAGCACCTGGGCTCCCTGCCGGAGCTGACCCAGCTCAACCTGCAGACCCTGGACCGCGTCGAGCGGGACGCGCAGGCCGTGCAGGAGAACATTCGCGGCATCCTTGAGCGCCGGGCCTTTCTGGAAGGACAGCTGGCCACGGTTACGCCGCAGCGCACCCTGGTCACGGCCGACGGCGGGCGCGTCCTGCCCCCGGCCGAGGAGCTGCGCGCGCTCAAGACCAGATACGTATCCCTCACGGCCACTCATTCGGACAAACACCCCGAAGTCATCAAGCTGCGTGAGCAGATCGCGGCCCTGGAGGGCAGCGGCGTGAGCGTGGATCTGGCCGAAGAACTGGAGGCGGAGCGCGCCAATTTGGCGGATCTGCGCGCCAAGTACGGCCCGAAGCATCCGGACGTGCAAGCCGCCGAGCGCCGTGTGACCGCTCTGGAAAAGAGCGGCGCGGGTGCAACCAGAGTGGCACCCAGTTCCGTGTCCGAGAGCGCGGATAATCCTGCCTGGATGGCCCTCAAGAGCCAGTTGCAGGCCACGGCAATGGATCTGCAGAGCCAGCAGGCCATGCTCGCGGACCTGCGCCGCCGTCAGGATGACCTGACCCTCCGTCTGGAAAACACGCCACGGGTGGAGCAGGAATACCGCAAACTGGAGCGCGACCATCAGAACGGCCAGCTCAAATTTCAGGAAACTTCGCAGAAGCTCATGGCCGCGCGGGATTCCAAGGAACTGGAAGAGGAGCGGGCGGGCGAGAAGCTGACCCTGATTGAACCGCCCATGCTCCCTGAAGTGCCTTCCAAGCCCAAACGCATGCTGCTCATGCTGGTCGGCTTCGTCATGTCGCTCGGCTTCGGGGCCGGCTGCGGCGCCCTGGCCGAGGCCATGGACGGCTCGGTGCGCGGCCTGCGCAGCCTGCACGCCCTGACCGCCGTCCCGCTCCTGGGGTCCATCCCTCACATCGCCACGGGTGCGGAAGTGGCCCGGCGCAAACGCAAGATCACCATGGCCGTGGCAGGCATGGCGGGGGCGCTCGCCGTGCTGACGGGGCTGTTCCATGTCTACGTGCGCCCGCTGGACATCATTTTTTATCAGATATTGGACAGGTTTTAGGGAGAGAACGTGATGTGTGATGCGTGAAGTGGGGTGCGTTGGCGCTTTGCTTGGGGTTTGGATTGAAACGAGACGCGTGACACTTAAAACCAAAGAATAAGAATTTGAAAGGCTGCGATAAAGGTCGCGGCAAGACGAGGACTAGGCACGTGTGAGGCACGATAAGGCAGGGGTAACGGCAGAAACAGGACTGACACAAAGGCATGGGTACTACGAGTAATTTTCTGCCCCTGCCTTTTCTGCTGCCTTTCCCGTTGCCTCTCAAATATACAGGAGCACTATGAGCAAGATCATCAAGGCCCTTGAAAAGGCCGAGGAAGCAGAGCGGCTGGCTGCGGGGAGTTCGGGTGGGATAATTGTGCAGGATTCGGTTCCTGCCCGGTCCGTTGCGTTTGACGCGCAGCCCGTAGCTGTCGCACAGGCCGCACCTGCCGCACAGGTCGCACCTGCCGCACAGGTCGCACCTGCCGCACCTGTGTACAGGGCGAAGGCGCAGGCCGGGGGCGCGGAGCGACGGGACAGTGTTGAAGTGCGTTACGCCCAGACCAAGATCGAGCAGGCCTGCTTTCACAAGATGGAGGAGCGCAGGCTCCTGGGCGAGGGCGCTCCGCGTGAGCTTCGCGACGCCTTCAACGTCGTGCGCACGCAGATCCTGCAGCAGACCCGTTCCAAGGGGTTGAACACGATCATGGTCACCAGTCCTGGCCGGAGCGAGGGCAAGACCACGGTGGCCACCAACCTGGCCATCACCATCGCCCGCGATGCCAGCCAGACCGCCCTGTTGGTGGACGCCAACCTGCGCTGGCCCGGCATCTCCTGCGGTCTGGGCATGGACTCGCGGCCCGGCCTGTCGGACCATTTTTTGCGCGGCCTGTCTGTGGAGAGCCTGTTCGTGAATCCGGGCATCGACAAGCTCGTGGTCCTGCCTGCTGGCGCTTCCCAGGAGGATTCGGTGGACATCATCAGTTCGCCCGGCATGCAGGATCTCGTGGCGGAGCTGAAGAGCCGCTACCCGGACCGCTACGTCATCTTCGACTGTCCGCATCTGCTGGGCATCCCTGACGCTCTGGTTTTTGCCGAATACGTGGACGGCATCGTCCTTGTGGTTGACGAAGGTCACACCGCGCAAAATGAGTTGAAAACCGCACTTGGCATGCTGGAAGGCCGGAATTTGTTGGGAGTGGTATTAAATAAGACGTGATGCGTTATGTTTTGTGATGCTGGTGTTAGGTTTTAAGTTTTAGGGTGGGAATACATGCAGTGATTTGTGTCGTATTGAGAAGCGTTGATAGGTGAAGATGTTTTACGTATTATGCTTCATGTATTAAAAATAAAACATAAAACTTGAAATCTAAAGCCAAAAAAAGAAAAAACATGTACGAAAATTTCTACAATCTGCGCGAGCGCCCATTCACTATCGTTCCTAACCCAGCCTACCTTTACATGAGCGAGAAGCACAAGCTGGCTTTTGCGCATCTGAAGTACGGCCTGGGGGAGGGGAGCGGGTTTGTGGTTCTGACCGGTGGCATCGGCACTGGCAAGACCACGCTCATCCGCTATCTGCTGGGCCGCATCGAGAAGGCCGTGGACGTGGCCCTGGTCTTCAATACCAATGTCACGGGCGAGGAACTGCTGCGGCTCATCATCCGTGAGTTCGAAGCCGGCGAGCCGGGCGGCGACAAGGCCGCGAACCTGGCCATGCTCAACGAGTATCTTATCGACCGCTTCAGCCAGGGGCGGCACGCCATAGTCATCGTGGATGAGGCCCAGAACCTGTCCCGCGACGCCCTGGAGGAGGTGCGCCTGCTCTCCAACCTGCAGGGCAACAGCCGTCCGCTCCTGCAGGTGGTCCTGGTGGGCCAGCCGGAGCTGCGCCGCAAGCTGGCCGATCCGACCCTGACCCAGTTGGCCCAGCGCATCACGTCCACTTTTCATCTGCCTTCCCTGGAACTCGACGAGGCCAAGGCCTACATCTGTTTTCGCCTGGCGCAGGCCGGGGGAAACCCGCTCCTGTTCACGCCCGAGGCCATGGAAATCATCCACACGGTCTCGGCCGGGGTGCCGCGCCTGATCAACATCCTCTGCGACGCGGCCCTGGTGCATGGCTTCGCCGACGAACTGCCTGTCATCGGCCCCGAAGTGGTGCAGGACGTGGCCCGGGACATGGCGCCCATGCTGCACTCCAACGGCATCCAGACCGCGGCGGACCCCGAGCCCTCGGCCGGAATGGAGGTCACGCCGGATCTGGAGGAGCGCCTGTCCGCCCTGGACCGCCGCCTCACGGTCATGGAAGAGCGTTTCGCGGCCTGGGGCACGGATGTGCAGCTCCTGACCCTGGAGCTTGGGGCGCTGAAGGAGCGAATCGACGCCGCCCGCGTTCCCGCACAGACCGAAGCAGTCATCCCGCTTGAAGCTCCCGTCGAAGAAAAGCCTGTGCCTGCGGAAAAGAAGCCGCAGAAGCCCGGTGGTTTTTTGAAATGGCTGTGGGGGTGATTGGTCAATAGTGAATGGTGATTGGCAATGCTCATTCGCCATCGCTGGCTCCGTCGTTTGTCCTCGTTCCATCCGTCTGCCATCACCGCCTTTGTCCTGCCTGCTATTCCTTCCGATCATGACCACGGCGGAACGCCGTAGGGGCAGACCCATGTGTCTGCCCGATTTCGATGTGCTTCCAGGCAGCCACGTCGGGCAGAAGAAGGGCGCCCACGGGGAACCGCCCTACGTTGCCTGACCAAAAACCATTCCCCTTCCCTGTCTTGTCCAATCGGACTCTCACTGGGAATGCTTATTGCTCAATGCCTGCGGCTGTATCTTTTATCCGGTTATCCGGGACTTGGCTGGTGCGCGGCAGGGTTGAGCCCGACTCTTTATCGCTCCCAACCAGTCCGGGCCGGGGGCTGCGGCCTTTGCTCCGTGACTGGCTTTCATATTGCAGTCATGGCGATGCCCATATTTTCGACGGACAAATTACAAGCCGACCCGGTACTATTTCATGCACGCACCATCCTCCGCGCCCGCAGCGCCGATCATCCCGCGCCCACTGTTGCTCCTGTTCCTGCTGGCCCTGGCCTTGGCAGCCTGGGGCTGGCTGTACCGCACGTACATCCCGATGCTTGTCGGTTCCTGGCAGGGCGAGGATCATTCCTACGCCTGGTTCGTCCCGCCCGTGGTCGTCTGGCTGGGCTGGACCCTGCGCGAGCGTCTGCGCAGGCTGGCCGACGAGCGCTTCTCGGCAGCGGCGCTCTGGCTCCTGGCCGCCGCCGTGCTTTTCGTGGCCGGTAAGTTCGGGTCCATCAAGATGCTGGTCTTCGTCTCCATCTGGGCCGCCCTTGTGGCCTTCACGGGATTTCTGGTCGGCAACGGGGGGCTGAGGGCCCTGCGCATGCCCATCATCGTGGCCCTGTTCGCCATTCCGCTGCCCCCGTTCCTCTACAACACCATCAGCTTCCAGCTGCGGCTGCTCTCGTCGGCCCTGGCGGAACGGATGCTGCGCCTGGTGGGCGTGCCCGTGTTCCGGGAGGGCAACATCATCGACCTGGGGCTGATCACCCTCGATGTGGTCGATGCCTGCAGCGGCCTGCGCTACCTCTTCCCGGCCCTGCTCATGGCCCTCCTGGTGGGCTGGATGTTCCTGACCAGAAACCGGCTGCGTCTGGCGCTCCTGCTGCTGGCCATCCCAGTCTCCATCTTTGCCAACGCGTTTCGCATCATGCTCACCGGGGTGCTGGCGCGTCTGATCGGGCCTTCGGTGGCCGAAGGCTTTTTTCACGATTTTTCGGGCTGGCTGGTTTATGTGGTCGCCCTTGTGGTGCTCTTCATCGGCTGCCGCCTGCTGGCTTTTCGGGACACGACGCAGAGCGCGGTGCCGGCGGGGGAGAAGACGGCTCCGACCCTGCCCAGGCCGCATCCGGCCGGGCTTTTTACGGCCGTGCTGCTTCTTTTTGCCTTGAGTTTCGTTACAGCCCCGGCCAACAGCGCCGTGCCCGCGCGCACGAGCTTCGCCGCCTTTCCCATGCAGCTTGGAGCCTGGGAAGGCTCGGGCCTGACGCTTGCGCCCGAAGTGCTGCGCAGTCTTGGCGCGTCGGACTACGTGCACGCCACCTACCGCAACGTGGAGTCGGGCAACCCGCTGTATCTTCTGGTGTCCTGGTACGCGGCCCAGGACGGCACCAATTCCGCCCATGCCCCGACCTCCTGCATGCTCGGCAGCGGCTGGAGCGTCACCGGGCGTTCCAACCTGCCGGCCAGGGTCGGGGTGCGCGACTTTCCCGTGGGCCAGATCCTGCTGGAGAAGGGCGGCAACCGCATCGTGGCCAATTACTGGTTCGAGCAGCGGGGCCGGGCCGTGACCAACGAATTCATGAACAAGTGGCTGTTGTTGTGGGACGCCCTGACCATGGGCCGCACCGACGGTGCGCTGGTGCGCGTCGAGGTGCTGCTCAAGCCCGGCCAGGACGTGGATGAAGGCCAGTTGCTGGTCGACGACATGGTTTCACGCATCGTCCCGCTGCTGCCGGACTTCGTGCCGGGGCGCGGCGACGGAAAGAGGGAATAGGTCCATGTTCAAGGAACAGATTCTCATCATCACCAATCTGCTGCTTCTGGCTGACGGCCTGGTCATCATCACGGGCGCCTACGCGGCCTGGCACATCTGCTGGGAGATGTCCGGCGGGGACTTCGGCATGTCGCACTGGGTTTTCGTGACCATGGTGCTCTCGCTCATGTTTCTGAACAGTTTCGTCATGGGGCGCTTCGGGTTCTACAGCGACCGCTTCGCTGTGGGCTGCCTGGAAGGCCTGCGCAAGGTCACCCTGGGCGTGGTCGTGGATTTTTCCGTGCTGACTCTTGGCGTATTCATGCTCGAACCGGAGGGCATAAGCCGCCTGTTCATCGGCATCTACGGCTGGATCGTGTTCTGCGGACTGCTCATGGTGCGGATGCTGGCGACCAACTTCGTGCGCCAGCGCGTGCAACGCAGTCCGCAGGTGGAGCGGGTGCTGCTGGTCGGCAGCCGGGACCGCGTGCAGGCTGTGAAGGACGCCCTCTCGGCCCAGCAGGGCTGGGGGCACAGGCTGGGGGGCTGGCTGTCCTTCGGCGATGAGCAGGAAATCGAGTGCGTGCCGCACCTGGGTGCCCACAACTGCCTGCGCGAGGTGCTGCTCCGGGACGAGTTCGACGAGGTCATTTTTGCCCTGCCTCCGGACGCCCCGGTCAAACTGCGCGACAAGGTCGAGAGCTGCCGCATGCTCGGGATCACGGCTCGTATCGTGCCCGGCATGTTCGATCCCGACGAGGTCGTGCGCGGGCTGACCGTGGAGCATGTGGGCAATGTGCCGACCCTGGCCGTTTACGGCTCGCGCATCAGCACTTCGGGGCTTTTCTACAAGCGTATCCTCGACATTCTGGGCGGCGTGGTGGGCTCCGCCATCCTCCTGGTCATACTGCCCTTCGTGGCCCTGGCCATACGGATGGATTCGCCGGGGCCGATCTTTTTCCGGCAGACCCGCGTGGGTCGCAACAACCGGCACTTTTCCCTGTACAAGTTCAGGACCATGTACGCCGACGCGGAGGCCCGCAAGCAGGAGCTCTTGTGTCACAACGAGATGCAGGGCTGCATGTTCAAGATGAAGGACGACCCGCGCATCACACCGGTGGGGCGTTTTTTGCGCAAGACCTCCCTGGACGAGTTCCCGCAGTTTCTGAACGTGCTCTGCGGGGATATGAGCCTGGTGGGCACGCGGCCCCCGACCCCGGACGAGGTGGGCCTCTACGAGCCCTGGCAGCGTCGGCGCATCTCCATGAAGCCCGGCATCACTGGGCTGTGGCAGATCTCGGGGCGTAACCGGATCAAGGATTTTCAGGACGTGGTGGCGCTGGACCTGAGCTATATCGACGGCTGGCGGTTCATGCACGACATCGAGATACTTTTGAAGACCGTGCGGGTGGTGCTGGCCCGTGACGGAGCATCCTAGTCAACGAGGAGTATGCATGCGGCGGATTTTTTGTCTTTTACTGGTGGGGCTGATGTTTTGTGCCTGCGCGTCCAAGGACGAGCGCAAGGCGGAGCTGTTCCAAAACGGTCTGAAGCTGGAACAGGAAGGGCGCATTGCCGAGGCGCGGGTGGAGGCCAAGAACATCATCAAGCTCGATCCCAACCACGCCGGAGCCTACCTGCTGCTGGCACGCTGTGCGCTCACGGACCAGAACTGGCGCGAGGCCTATGCGGGCTTTCAGCGCGCGGCGGAGCTCGAGCCCGAGAACGTGGAGGCGCTGCTCGGCGTGGGCCGCATCTACCTGCTTTCGGGGGACACGGCCAAGGCCGAGGAGGTGTCCGGGCAGGTGCTGCGCATCGATCCGGCTTCCAGGGACGGCAGGCTGCTGCGCGCCGGGGCCATGCTCCGGGCCAAGCGGTTCGGCGAGGCCGAGGCACAGCTTAAGGATGTCTTTGCACAGGATCCGGACAATGAGGACGCGCTCATAGCCCTCTCGGTCATTCATGCCGAGACCGGGCGCGTCGACGAGGCGCTGGCCGTGGTGCGCCGTGGCATAGAGGCCCGGCCGGACAGCCGCGTGCTGCATTTCAGGGCCGCGAGCCTGGCGGCGGACAGCGGCGACATGGCGGACGCCGAGAAGCATCTGTTGAAGCTTAAAGAGCTCGATCCTGAAAATCGCGGCGTCATGGTCCTCCTGGCCAGTCTGTACGAGCGCATGGGCGACGCACAGCGCGTGGAGGGAATCCTGACCGTCATGCTGGACGCGGACCCGGCTTCGGAAGAGGCGCGGCTGCGACTGGTGGAATTTCTGGCACGTCAGGGCAAGACCGGCGAAGCTGCGGCCCTGGTCGTGAAAACCCCGGACGGAGCCACGCCCAAACTGCGGCTGGCCCTGGCTGCGGTGCATGCCGCCGGCGGAAACATGGCCGAAGCCGAGGCCGTCCTGACCCAGTTGGCCCAGGATGCCGAGGCCGGTCCGTCCGGCATCGAGGCTCGCCTGCGGATGTCCGAGCTCAAGCTGCGCCGTGGCGACCGTAGCGGCGCCCTGGCCGAGGTGGACGAGGTGCTGCGTCTCAATCCCGCAGATGCCCGCGCCCACGCCGCACGCGGGCGCATCTTCATGCTCCAGGACCGCTTCGAGGAAGCCCTGGCCGAGCTGCGCATCGCCCTGCACGATGTTCCGGACGACATGGCCGTGGCCGTGCTCATGGCCCGGGCCCAGTTTGCCCTGGGCAACACTCTGTCCGGGGTCGAGGCGCTACGCAATTTTCTTCTGAAGAAGCCGGACGCCCTGCCTGTGCGTCTGGAACTGGCCGCGCATCACCAGCGTGCGGGCGAGCCCGATGCGGCCCTCGCCGTCCTGCAGGACGGCGAGCGGGGGGGCAGGATGTCCGCCCAGCTGCTGCTGGCCATGGGGGACATCGAGGCGCGGCGCGAACATTTTGATGCGGCCCGGACCCATTACCGACTGGCCGCTGGGGAGCGCGATGCCAGAACCGCCGCGCTGCTTCGTCTGGGCAGCATGTACGGTATCCGCAAGGACTGGGACGCTGCGCGGCAAACCTTCGACGAGTTGCTGCTGGCCAGCCCGGACGCCCACGGAGGTGCCGAAGGCGTGGTGGCCGTGGAACTGGCGGCGGGGCGCGGCGAGGCGGCCATGGCCTGGGCCGGTGAGCGGGCCGCATCCCGGCCGGCAGACCCGCTGGCCGCTGACTTGCTCGGCCGCACGGCCCTGCGGCTGGGCGATGCGGATGGGGCGGAGAAGGCATTTCGCGAGGCCCAGCGCCGCGCCCCGGAATGGTCCGTGCCCTCGGCCCGGCTGGCGGGGCTGTATGCGTCCACGGGCCGCAAGGACACGGCCGTGGCCGAGTGCCGCGCCGCGTTGACCAAGAATCCCGACTCCGTGCCCGAGGCCCTGCTGCTGGGTCAGTTGCTGCAGTTGGGCGGGGAAACGGCTGAGGCCGAGGCCATCTACCGCAATCTCCTGGCCCGCCACCCCGGGCTGCTGCCCGCGGCCAACAACCTGGCCTACCTGCTGGTCTCGCATGCCGCGCCCACGACGGAGCAGATGACCGAAGCGCTGGCCCTGGCCACCAGAGCCAGTGCGGGCGGCGATCCTTCGGCGCTGGATACGGTGGGCTGGGTGCATTACCGCCTGGGCGACAAGGACGCGGCCCTACAGTTCCTGCGCAAGGCCCACGAGTCCCTGCCCGAGGACCCGGCCGTGACCTATCACCTGGCCCAGGTCCTGGCCGATCTGGGACAGACCGGGGAAGCGCGCACCCTGCTCCAGGCCCTGCTGGCCCGCACCCAGGATTTCCCGGATCTGGCTCAGGCAAGATCGTTGCTTGAATAAATCTGATTTTTCCGGACAAGGAGCGCTTGGGTTCAGTCTTGCCGGACCGGACAGCTCATGAGTGCCACTATCCGGCAGTTTGGGACTGGATCATGCTCCCTGACATCCGGTCGCGGTGCCGGGTGACCCGGTGCTGCAAGCGCTGCCCTGACATCCCGAGGGGTTGCGTGACTTACCCTGGCAAGGGCGTAGGCCGCGAAGTGAGTTCTTGAAGGTGAGAGGCTATCTCACGGCATCGGACAGGGCGGTCCGGGAGGGGTGGATGATATGGCTTGCGAGAGTCTATTTGTTTGAAATTAAATATAAAATCATGCTTGGTACGGAACTTTCATCAAGAGCGCAGTCCCGGGGCGCAGAACCCCAAAAATCTATTCGGAGGAATATATGAAATCGGTGAAATTGTTTTTTGGGATGATGCTGTGCCTTGTGGTGCTGGCGGGGCAGGCTCAGGCTTTGACAACTCTGACTTTTGACGGAGTTACAGATCTTGATGCATACGGGGTCTCAAATGGAGTTGAATTTTCCGGTTGGGATGGCGTTCTTTCGGGTTCAGGCGGGACGGGCACACTCCAAGATAGTTTAATCTTTGGTACGCTTGCGGAAGCTTCAATCACTTTTTTGCCTGCAGCTTATCTTGTCTCATTTAGTTATGAGATACAGACACTTGGTGGAGTTGTCGAATTAATGGTAAATGGAGGTAAACATACCTTGACAGGTTCTGGTGTGTTTAGCGCCGCTGACAACAGTATTGCAAGAATATTGCTTTCTGATATTTCTTTTAAGCTGACCAATGGCCCAACAATTTTTAAATTCGATAATCTTTCCTATACCCCCACCCCCCTCCCCGGTGCCGCCATCCTCCTCGGTTCCGGTCTTCTCGGTCTTGTGGGTCTGCGCCGCCGCGAGATCATCTAGGCTGCATCTTTTCTGAATTTATCCCGGCATGATGGAAGAAAATTACCTCTATCATGCCGTTTTTTTTGTTGTCTTTTTTTATCATTAATACGAAAATGCTACATATTTAGTATTCAGATATTTTTTTTATTGAATACTTTTCTTTTAATAAAATCTTAATATACTTATATTTTTGAAATTTAGTATATAATGCTTTGCACAAAAATTGTTTTGTGTGTATCTCTAAATATTCTCGCTGTGTGAGTGTGTCGGTTAAATAACGTCATTCAACAAAAACGAGGTTCAGAATGCGTGTCTGGCTCCCCCGTTGCATCTACAAGACATTTCCTCTATTTGTCGGCACCGTGGGTTTGGCCGGATGTTTCGTCGGGAGTTCGGCCAGCCTGGCTCTTGGAGGTGTGCTCATGCTTTACAGCGGCGGCGTGTGCTATCTGCGCAAGGGATAGAGGAGCTACGGGTCAGCGGGAAATGCAGCGATAGAGACAGGGTGGTGAATGGGGAAGGCGAGGGTAAATGCATCGACGGAGCCAAAAAGTGATGGATTCAAGAAAATCGCCGCGAAGGGCATCCTTGACGCGGTGTACGGTGGAGAAATGCTTTTCTCAGGACGGCAAGATTCCGTCCCGAACGATCAATTTTAGTGCCACGGGCTTCATGCTCGAAATGGACTACCCCCTGTCTCCCGGCGAGACCATCAAGGTCCAGTTCGCTCCTGATGCCGAAGAGACGGGCTTGTACGGCAAGAGCCTGTGCCTCGGCATGGTCCGTTGGTGCGCGCCTCAAAACGGCAGCTGCTGCGGGTTCTACGGAGTGGGCGTCGAGCTCGCGAGCCAGGCTCCACGTAGGTACAATTACTAGCTTTTTCCTTGCGTTTCTATTTTGGTTGCGCCTGTCCCTTTGGGGATGGGCGTTTTTTTTTGGTGGGGAGTGGAGCGAAGGTCCGGTTTTACGGGAAGGCTACTGGACAAATGGGGGACAAAGGTGGGGATAATAAAAAAGGATCCTGGCTATTAAGCTAGAATCCTTTGTCTTTTATGGTAGCGAGGGAGGGAATTGAACCCCCGACACTGCGGATATGAGCCGCATGCTCTAACCGTCTGAGCTACCTCGCCGTATTTGCTTTTGAGTTGCCCCGAAAGCGAAGTCGGTTAATATAGAGAGGGTTTGCAAATGGCAAGTTTTTTTTGAAGAAATTTTTCGGATTTGGATATTTGCCTCTTATGCCGGAATCGGCTATTAAAAAGATGTGTCTAAAATGTAGGAGTTTCACTCCTGATTCACGAGGATCGGGACAAAAATCGAGGAGGGGTTCAATGTCTGAAAACAAGCGCATGCATATTCGAAAAGATTGCCTGGTGCCTGTCCGTTATGTCTATGAGGGGCAGAACAAGACCCAGTATGCCCGTTTGATCAACTACAGCGATGGCGGGCTGTGCCTCAAGACCCGTACGCCCATTCAGCAGGGCGCCAAGCTTGAGCTTTCCCTGGAGGGTTATTCTCCGGAGTCCTCCATGGGCGAATTCGATCGTTATCCGGTGGCTGTCTGCTGGAGCAAGGAAATCCCTGAGCGCGGATTGCCGGTTTACGAAACCGGACTGAAATATAGAGGATAGGGCCGGTTTTCCGGCCCTTTTTTTCAGGCCTTGCGGTAGAGTAGCGCAGGAGAGATCTTCGCCACTGATTCAGTGCCGGTCATGACCATGGCCTGCATGAGCTCGGTGCGAAGTGTTTCGCTGTAGGCGACAACGCCTTCGGTCAGACCGCCCATGGCCGCGATGCTGAAAGGTCTGCCGACCATGACCGCGTCAGCCCCAAGCGCGAGCATCTTGAGCACGTCGGCCCCGGCGCGTATCCCCCCGTCCACGATTATTCCCAGTTTTCCCTTCATTTGCTCGGCAATGGTCGGCAGTACTTCGGCCGTCCCGGGAGTATGATCGAGAACTCGTCCGCCATGGTTGGAAACGACGATGGCATCGGCTCCTGCCTGCAAAGCCAGTGAGGCGTCTTGCGGGGTCATGATGCCTTTGATGATGAACTTCACTCCCGCCCTGGCAATAATTTCCCGCAGTTTGTCCACCGATTTGGGAGAGACCGGACGTCCCATCTTGCGCAGTGTGATGAGACCCGCCGCGTCGATGTCCATTCCTATTATAGTGGCGCCACTGTCCTTGGCCTTGGCCAATTTTTCATAGAGTTCTGCGTCTTCCCAGGGCTTGATAAAGGGGATGCCGTGCCCGCCGGCTACCGATATGGCCGCCAGGCCCGATTCGTGGATGAAGGGCGGCACTCCGTCTCCGGTGCATCCGATGATGCCAGCCTGCCTGCTGCCGTCAATGATGGCGTTTATGTATTCCTCTTCGGTACGCTTGCCCCCCATATTGAATGAAACTCCGCCGATGGGAGCCGCCATCACGGGCATGGACAAATCAAGGCCAAGGATGTTGGTGCTGGTGTCAGGTTCGGTAATTTCATGCACCAGACGCATGTTGAAAGTGACTTTGGCCAGGGCCTGCACGTTTGTCATGAAGGCCGAACCGGTGCCGAGTCCGCCCATGCCCGGAACTTCTCCGGCACAGGCCTTGCCGTTGCAAACAGGGCAAACCCGGCAGAAACCGGTCATCAAATCGCGGGCTGTTTTACGTATTTCCTTCATTTATTCATTCTCCCGTTGTTGAGGTGAAAACAATTTCCCTGGTATGCATGAGGTGCTCCGTCATGGCTTTCCGGGTGCGCTCCGGGTCGTGCATGCTCAAGGCTGCCAGGATTTTTTGATGATCTTCCAGTGATTTGGCACTGCGTGCAGTTGATTGCAGCGCCTCATCCCGGCTTTCACGCAGCAGTTCGTGCATCTGTTCCATGAGCATCGTAATGGACTGATTGCCTGTGGCGGCTGCAATGGCGTCATGGAATGCCTGGTCATGGAAATAGACGGGAAGTCCGTCCCGCATATTATTTGCGTAGGCGATGATAAGATCCTGCAACTCCTCAAGTTCCCGCTCAGTGATGCGCTGGGCGGCCAGATGAGCTATCTGAGGTTCAAGCAGGATGCGCAGTTCAAAGATATCGTCCAGACGGTGCCTTTCCCGCGCGAAGGCGTCTCCCATGGCCTTGGCCAGATTTGCCTGGCTGTTTTCGGCGATGAAAGTGCCGGCTCCCGGCTTGCTGACCAAAATGCCATGCTGCTCCAGGCTTTTGATTGCCTCACGCACGGAATTGCGCGACACTCCAAACATTACCGCGAGTTGGCGTTCCGGCGGCAGGCGGTCACCTGGTTTCAAATCGTTGTTTTGCACCATTGTCTGCAGGCGCGTGGTGATCTCTTCGTAAGTTCTTTTTTGCCGTATGGATGTTGACACAGTTTTTCTCCAGTGGAATTGGTCCTACCAATACGCCCGGTTCTGGTCAAAGGGCAAGCCCCCGGTTGGGGGCGGGCTTGGGAAAATGCCTTTCTCTTGGGACAGGATAACTTGAAGGAATCATGCAAGGTCAAAAGGAGTAAAAGATGGATGAGAATCGGATCATCGAGATCTTCGAGGCATTTTTTGAGAAATACAAGAAGACCGAAGGAGACCGGAGCAGTTGGTCCGCACATTGGACTGTGTACACCGGTGGACATAGTTTCGAGATAAATATGACCAAATGCCCCAAAGGAACGAGGTTCAAGATTTTTTGCGACAAAAACAAAATTGAGGAAATCGAGGGGTGGGAATCATTTCTTGCAAGCCTGGACCGGCTGGAGAAAGTGCATGCTCCGGCTTTCGAACGCACGGATTTTTTTACTCAGATGCACGAGATGCTTTAATTTGTAGAGTGCCGGCTACAGGCTTTGCGCGTCCGAGGTGAAAATCATGTCGGCTTCCTGGTAGTTCAACTCGGCTATGGCCATGTTCATTTTTTGGACGACCTCGATAATGTCTTGAGTATCCCCCGCTACATCCGGCAGCAGCGCCAGATTGAAAGCCCGTTCCTCTTCAATGACGTCTTCGCAGCTTGCCAGGTAGGCGGCTTTGCCATCATATCCGCTGCGCACCAATTCCTCGTGGCAGGATCCGTGGGAATTCAGCAGCACCAGATAGTGATTTGTGAGCAGGGTAATCCATTTCAGGTAGATGGGCCTGGCGGTCTCAGGCATGCCTCCGGCCTTACTCAGGAGTTTTGCGCCATCAACTGCTGTATTCGTAATCTTGGCCACAGTAGCAGCTTCCAAGGCATCCCTTCGGGATAAAAGGTAGTTTTCGGCGAATTCCTCCAGTCCGGACGAATACTGCCTCAGCTTTTGGGCATAAAAAAAGAAGACCATGGGGATGAAGCTGGCCCAGAATGGCGGTTCCGGTTTTTCCAGAACCATCAATGCCAGATGCCGGGCCATTTTGATTTCCTGCCCCAGGATAATCCGCTTTTTTTCATCCGTTCGCTGTCTATCCATCAGTCCTGTCAACTCCCGCGCGTCCGTCTTGATGATCGTTGAACCAGACGCAAAGAGGTTGGTGGAGGTAATTGATGCTAGATTGGTTTTTGTCCCGAATCAACAGAAATCGGCTTTTGCTCCTAATGATGCGTAAAATTCCAAAAAAGGGTCGAATATCTTGCCGCGAAAGTGGCTATCTCTGATTTTTTATTGAGCGGTATTTGCGAGCTGTCAAATATTTCATGGTCATTACATTTGTATCTTGAATGTAAATATTATTATTTGACATGTAAGAAATAAAGGATTCGTCTCAAAATTAGAAATCGGCAATAACATGTTTGTCATGTGGTATTGCCGATTTATTGTTAATAATTATTGGATAGTGTAAAATAATAGTTTTTGGAGATTTTTGTACTTTTTCTGTATTTAGGAGAAGATAGTATCAGCATCCTGCCGACGCATGTTTGTCACGCAGATATCTATTTTTTGGATAACGTGATGCAGATCTTGATTATCTCCATCCATTTCAGGAAGAAGCGCCATGCTGTATGCATTTTCAGCTTTGTTCAGGCAATTGCAGAATAAAAGGTAGTTTGTCTTGTTTTGATATCCTGCACGCACCAGTGCGGCATGATTGCTGCCCTGCGAGGTCAGCAGCAGACGGTAGTGGTCGACCAGAACTTCCATCCATGCCGCGAAAAGAGGCTTTGCCTGTTCCGGAATGTTTCCCACTTTTTCCACAAGTCCAGCCACGTTCGCCGGCCCTCCTGTTTCTTCGGCTTCCAGGGCCGCCGTCATGGCGTAGCGCCGTGATCTGAGGTAGTTGTCCACGAATTCCGTGAGCCCGCTCTTGTACTGGTTCATCTTCTGCACGAAGAAGACAAAAAATATCGGGACAAAGATCATCCAGATGGGCGGCTTGGGCTTTTCAAGAACCTGCAGGGCCAGTTGATTGGCCATTTTCGATTCATGGTCCAGAATCTGCTGTTTTTTTTGGTCTGCGTTTTTTATGCTCATGGAAAAGCTTGGTAATGAGTGACCTGCCCCGGGTCAAGAAGTGCTTCGAGGCGGTCTTTTCGGGCAAGCGTGCTTGGTATCGGCGGGACCATGGTTCACGGGACCAGGATTGCCTGTTCCCGGATTTTTTGCGGCAGCGTGATGCCGAATCGTTTCAACTCATGAATGCTGAACTGGTAGGAACCCTCTTTTGCGGAGCGGGGGGGGATTTTTGCAGGCGGGATTCCGCTCAGAACTTCAGAGACCATTATACCGCCTGCCAGACCCTGGTCGCGTCCGCTGAGTACATGCCCGCCAATGGTCTTTCCCTGTCCGACAGCGAAATCCCAAAAAGCGAAAATAGGAACTGGAGCATGAGCGTTGGCCCAAGCTATGACCTCTTCATCCGGTACATGCTCTCCCTGGCCGTTGCGCAAGGTATGGTAGAGGCCGATATACACGGTGTCGAAGCCGTCGGATTTGGCGTTTAGCAACGCACTTTGCCAATGTTCCAGCAGTTCGAATTGCTTGAGTTCAACACGAACCTTACCAAGATTGAAATACGTTTCGCCCTTGAAAGCCTCGTGCAGGACGGCGTCTGATGTTGAGTCCGAGTCGAAAAGAATGAGTACCTTGGTGTCTTCCGTGTTGACCAAGCGACACATGGAGTGCAGCGAACGCTTGAGCAGCGGGCGTTCAAGAATTCCGGTCATGTTGTTTGCCGGAAAGAGACCGTAATCTCTGGGGTTACGGTTGAGGCCGACGTAAACGACAGGAATGGGTCCGTTCTTGAGTTGCGGACCCAGATATCTGGCCGCGTTGTCGTCGCAGAGGATGATCAGGTCTGGGCGCTTCAGAGCCAGGTGAAGCAATGCGGCTTTTGTTTGTTCTTCGTGTTGGGTTTTCGGCAGGCGTTTGGTATCAAGGTAGAAATGGTCAAGGATTACGTTTTTTGGCAGGGTGTCCAAAAGGCCGCTGGTCAAGTTTTGTTCCCAAGCGTACTCCTTGTGATAGCTATGAACGATGCTTATATTTAATAACTGAGTGGCATCGGCTGTAGCCGTGCACACGATGAGCATTGTCAAAACCAGCTTCAGCATATCCGCCTCCCGTGGAACGCTTTGATATCCATTTCAAATTATCACGGGTCGGAGGAAAGAACAACATGATTCCTTCCGTGACGAGTTTTACGGCATTTTTTGGCTTCGATAGGGATATTTCTGATACCAATCAGCACAGATTTGGGCTGAATGAACATATTTTTGGAATCACAAAACACGCGTTGCTCGCGTGTTTTGTTTTGTCGCTGCTCTTGCATGCGCTGGGTTGCTGGGTGGCTGATCTCCGGCCTGTGCAGGATCTGATTCAGGACAGGCTCATTCTTTTGGATATTGTCGTGCCGCCTTTGCCCCCATCTATCGAACCTGTTGCGGCGCCTGTTCCTGTCCAGGCCCCTGTGGCTGAGACGGCAAGCCCGGTCCCGCCCTCGGATATAAAGACATCAACGCCCGTTTCCCCCGATCACGAAGTCAAAAATCCTGCCCCGGAGAAAACCATGCCGAAAAAAAAGGCGCCCGCCGTTAAACCGGAATCTCGCGTGAGTGAAGTGGTTGTCCCGGAAAGTGCGCACAATGCAGTTCCCGTTTCACGGCAGGAGATTGAAAGTGAAGTGCCCATAGGACGGATTGTTCCCCGGGAGGGCGTGACTGTGCTGGCCAACGAGTCGGGGCAGGACGCCCTCAAGCATGGCGCGGAAGCGCGATTCATGCATGGTGTGGCCACGGAGGAGTTTGTCGAGGAGAATTATATCGGAGAGTACTCCCTTGGCAAAGCCGGGAAGGTCTGGATTGAGGATGACCGTGCGGGCAGCGGGCATCTGATCCTGCACGCCGAAGCCATGGGCCTCAGGCGTCCGCTTTTTCGGTTCAACCGGTTTATCTACGTTTACGGAAAGAGCCCTGATTCTCCCGAACCCATTCTAGGATCGGTGACCTTTTTTTCCGACGGGTATCATATTCACCAGTTTTTATGGCAGCACAATTCGACTCATGCCTATTTTCCCCGCCGCGACTGATATTTCGCCTTGCTCGACTCTTTCATGATGTGATGCGTCTGTTGATCAAAATAATCCGGAAATTGTCTTTTAAGAATCATTGGCATGTGCGTGGAGCATTCAGGAAAGCGATTTCGTGTCATAGTATCATTTAGTAGCACGAGTATGAAATTAATAACATTTATTGAGTATCTTCTGGCCAAAGCAGTTTCATAGTGTCGCTCTACACAAATCGAGACGCACAGATCAGCCTGATCATGATTTTCGATCCAAAGTGCGTTGACATATCAAGAAATTTAAGGATATCTGATCGCTCGTGAAAAAAAGGCCGAAGTCTCTGCACGCTATTACCTTTTTGAAGGAGGAGGGTATGAGTCTTAGCAGACGTGAGTTCGTAAAACTGTGCTCCGCAGGTGTCGCCGGATTGGGAATTTCCCAGATTTATCATCCGGGCATCGTGCACGCCATGACCGAAGGAGCCAAAAAAGCTCCGGTCATATGGGTACAGGGACAGGGTTGTACTGGTTGCTCCGTTTCTCTGCTCAATGCAGTCCATCCCAGAATCAAGGAGATTCTGCTGGATGTGATCAGCCTTGAGTTCCATCCAACCGTCATGGCAAGTGAAGGTGAGATGGCATTGGCGCACATGTACGAAATTGCTGAAAAGTTTAACGGCAACTTTTTCTTGCTGGTGGAAGGTGCCATCCCCACAGCCAAGGAAGGTCGCTACTGCATTGTCGGTGAAACTCTGGATGCCAAAGGGCATCACCATGAAATCACCATGATGGAACTGATCCGGGATCTGGCACCCAAGTCTCTGGCCACCGTGGCCATAGGCACTTGTTCCGCTTACGGTGGCATTCCCGCCGCCGAAGGCAATGTCACCGGCTCCAAGAGCGTGCGTGACTTCTTTGCCGAAGAAAAGATCGAAAAACTGCTGGTCAACGTGCCCGGATGTCCGCCCCATCCGGACTGGATGGTCGGCACGCTGGTTGCCGCCTGGAGCCATGTCCTCAATCCCACCGAGCATCCCTTGCCCGAACTGGATGACGATGGACGTCCGTTGCTCTTCTTTGGCGACAACATCCACGAGTCCTGTCCGTATCTTGAAAAATACGACAACTCCGAATTCGCGGAAACCTTCACCAAGCCCGGTTGCAAGGCCGAACTTGGCTGTAAGGGCCCGTCCACCTATGCCGATTGCGCCAAGCGTCGCTGGAACAACGGCATCAACTGGTGTGTCGAGAACGCCGTGTGTATCGGCTGTGTGGAACCGGACTTTCCGGACGGAAAGTCTCCTTTCTATGTAGCGGAATAATCAAGGAGAAGGCACGTGTCACAAGCAGCTACTCCCGCAGCTGACGGGAAAGTTAAGATTTCCATTGATCCGTTGACCCGGGTTGAAGGTCATCTCAAGATTGAGGTTGAAGTTAAGGACGGCAAGGTCGTCGATGCCAAGTGTTCCGGCGGAATGTTCCGCGGGTTCGAGCAGATTCTGCGCGGCCGCGATCCCAGGGATTCTTCCCAGATCGTACAGCGTATCTGCGGCGTGTGTCCCACGGCGCACTGCACGGCTTCCGTCATGGCTCAGGACGACGCCTTTGGCGTCAAAGTAACCACCAACGGCCGCATTACCCGTAACCTGATCTTCGGCGCCAACTATCTGCAGTCTCACATTCTGCATTTCTATCACCTGGCCGCCCTGGATTATGTCAAGGGTCCCGATGTATCTCCCTTTGTTCCCCGTTACGCCAATGCGGATCTTTTGACGGATCGCATCAAGGACGGGGCCAAGGCCGATGCAACCAACACCTACGGCTTGAATCAGTACCTGAAGGCGCTTGAAATCCGCCGCATCTGCCATGAAATGGTCGCCATGTTCGGCGGTCGCATGCCTCATGTTCAGGGCATGGTAGTGGGCGGTGCAACCGAAATTCCCACAGCGGACAAGGTTGCCGAATACGCAGCCCGCTTCAAGGAAGTCCAGAAGTTCGTGATCGAGGAATACCTGCCTCTGGTCTACACTCTGGGTTCTGTTTATACTGATCTGTTCGAGACCGGAATCGGCTGGAAGAACGTCATCGCCTTCGGCGTTTTCCCCGAAGACGATGATTACAAGACCTTCCTGCTCAAGCCCGGCGTATACATCGACGGCAAGGACGAGGAATTCGACTCCAAGCTGATCAAGGAATATGTCGGACATTCCTTCTTTGACCATTCCGCTCCCGGCGGCCTGCACTACAGCGCCGGTGAAACGAATCCCAACCCGGACAAACCCGGTGCGTACAGCTTCGTCAAGGCCCCCCGTTACAAGGATAAGCCCTGCGAAGTCGGTCCTCTGGCCCGCATGTGGGTCCAGAATCCGGAACTCAGCCCCATCGGACAGAAACTGCTCAAGGAACTTTACGGCATCGAAGCCAAGAACTTCCGCGATCTGGGTGACAAGGCTTTCTCCATCATGGGCCGCCACGTGGCTCGTGCTGAAGAAACCTGGCTTACCGCCGTGGCCGTTGAGAAGTGGCTCAAGCAGGTTCAGCCCGGTGCAGAGACCTACGTCAAGTCCGAGATTCCGGATGCCGCAGAAGGTACTGGATTCACGGAAGCACCCCGCGGCGCTTTGCTGCATTACCTCAAGATCAAAGACAAGAAGATCGACAACTACCAGATCGTGTCCGCGACCCTTTGGAACTGCAACCCGCGGGACGATATGGGCCAGCGCGGTCCCGTCGAGGAAGCCCTCATCGGTGTGCCGGTTCCCGATATCAAGAATCCCGTTAATGTGGGGCGCCTAGTGCGCTCCTACGACCCGTGACTGGGCTGTGCCGTGCACGTGCTGCACGCTGAGACCGGTGAAGAACACATCGTCAACATTGACTGATACGGATCTATTGAACCATGAAGGGCCGGGAAACCGGCCCTTTTTTTTAGGGTTCGGGAGTAATTCATAATATTGAATATCGCCGCGAGAACGCTGGATTTGGAGAATATTGCATGAAACGACTTTTGGTTCTTGGAGTGGGCAATCTGCTTCTGACTGACGACGGCGCCGGCGTGCACGCGGTCAAGGATCTTGCCCTGGAGGAGGAATGGGATTCGGAAAGGGTCGATTTTATGGATGGAGCCACTTTCACGCAGGATATTTTTTACATTTTTCAGGAATATGAACGGGTGATTGTCCTGGACACCGTCAAGGGCGGACGGGAACCAGGGACTGTCTATCGCTTCACGGAAGACAATCTGCGTGACAATTATCAGCAACGCCTGTCACTTCACGACATCGATCTTCTCGATTCCCTGAAAATGGCCGAATTGCTGGGCAACAAGCCGGAGCTGATTGTCATCGGCATTGAACCGCTGACCATCAGCGACTGGTCCATGGAATTGTCCGAGCCGGTCAAGGAGAGATATCCACGATTTCTGGAAGCCGCACGGCGAGAAATCCGCGCTCTTTTGTCCTGAAGGCATGAAAAAAGGCTCCACCGGCATGCCGGGGAGCCTTCCGCCTGAGCTGTGAGAAAGGGACTATTGCTTGGGAGCCGGAGCCACTGGAGCAGGGGTCTCGGTTTTCGCGCCTTCGAAATCCACACGCATTTCCTCGGTCAATTCTTCGAGCTTGGGCACTACACCCTGCATGTAGGAGCGGGCCACGGTCATGCTCTGCTGCATGAGTTCGGGCATCTTGGTGGTGACCTTCTTGCCCAGATCGGATTTGTAGAAGTCGACCAGTCCTTTGATTTCTTCCTCGGTAAAAACGGAGGTGTAGAGATCCAGATACTGGGGTTTGACCTTTTCCCAGGACATGTCTTCCTTCAGGATGGCGTCAAAGCGAGCTGAATATTTTTCCAGCTTGGGTTTGTCGGCTTCCTGAACGTTCATCTGGGACGCGATCTGCTGGAAGATCATGGTCACTTGGGCCTTCATCTTTTCCATGACCGTATCGCCGTCGGTGATCTTGATCAGTTCTTCGGCCAGTGCCCGATGTTCTTTTTCGCCGCTGTAAGCGGTGCTGCAAGCAAGTACAAAACAAAGAATCAAGGTCAATTTTTTCAGCATGTTGTCTCCTTGTCGGACTGAGAGGCGACCCGTTTGCGAGGGATGTACCGAGGCATGACGGAATCTAGCCGTAAGAATGTGATGGCGGACATCGCCAGAACCGTGAATTTCTAGTGCAAGCTAACCCGGATGACAAGGGCCGAAAAAATGGGAAAAAGCCCGAAGCCGTATCTTGTCTTCGAACAGCCATGACCAGGGCCGCAGATGCAAAAAACTCTGTTGTGGTCATGTGCCATTGCCTAAAGCTGGATCGTCACTGCCGCCGCGGATTTTTTGGCCTTTTCCAAGGCTTTTTCCAGGTTTTCGTCACGGGCCAGGGCCACGCCCATGCGCCGCTTGCCGCTGACTTCGGGCTTTCCGAAAAGGCGTAAATCCGTATCCGGTTCGCTCAAGGCCGCTTCAAGGTTTCCAAACAGCACCTGTCTTGAATCGCCTTCCACCAGGATGACGCTGGAGGCAGCAGGGCCGTGCTGGCGGATGACCGGCACGGGCAGCCCGAGGATGGCACGGGCGTGCAGGGCGAATTCCGAGAGATCCTGGGAAATGAGCGTGACCAGTCCCGTATCGTGGGGGCGTGGAGAGACTTCGCTGAAATAGACGGTGTCGCCTTTGATGAACAGTTCCACGCCGAAGATCCCACGTCCGCCCAGAGCTTCGGTCACGGCCTCGGCCATGCGCCTGGCCTCGGCCAGGGCCGCCCCGCTCATGGGCTGCGGTTGCCAGGATTGCTGGTAGTCCCCATCTTTCTGGAAATGTCCTATGGGGGCGCAAAACGATGTGCCACCGACGTGACGCACGGTGAGAAGCGTGATTTCGTAGTCGAAGTCGACAAAGCCTTCGACGATGACCTTGCCCTTGCCGGTGCGGCCGCCTTCCTGGGCGTATTTCCAGGAACTCTCGGCATCGGCCGGGGTCTTGACCACTGATTGGCCCTTGCCCGAGGAGCTCATGATGGGCTTCACAACGCACGGGGTGCCTACGGTCCGGACCGCGTCCAGGTACTCTTCGTAGGTTTCGGCAAAGCGGTAGGGCGAGGTCGGAAGGCCCAGCTCTTCGGCCGCCAGTCGCCGAATGCCTTCACGGTTCATGGTCAGCTTCGCCGCACGGGCGGTGGGGATGACGGTGTAGCCTTCGGCTTCGAGTTCCACCAGGGTGTCGGTGGCGATGGCTTCGATTTCGGGGACGATGTAATCGGGTTTTTCATTCTCGATGATCCTGCGCAGAGCAGGGCCGTCCAGCATCGAGACAGTGTGGCTGCGATGCGCGACCTGCATGGCTGGCGCATTTTCATAGCGATCCACGGCGATGACTTCCACGCCGAGCCGCTGCAGTTCCATGACGACTTCCTTGCCCAATTCGCCGGAACCGAGCAGGAGCACTTTGGTCGATGACGGTGAGAGGGGGGTTCCTATTTGTGCCATTTTTTCCTCAGTGGGGTTGATGTATTAAGGTGCCAGCCACCTAGCCTATCTCTTTTTGTTTGACCAGAGCGGTGTGGGGATAAGTCTTGACGCATGCCCACGCCCCAAGCAATAGACCAGGACTTTCTCAAGATTTGGAGGATCAATGAATAAATTCGTGCTGTCGGTCATCGGCAAAGACAAGCCGGGCATCCTGGCAAAAATATCGACCATCCTTTTCACCCATGGCTGCAACATCGAAGATGTCAGCCAGACCATCCTGCAAACCGAGTTTGCATCCATCTTCATCGTTCTCAATCCGTCCGACCATCCGCTGGATGAAATCGGAAGCAGCCTGAACGCCGCCCTCGAGGACATGGAACTCAGCGCCCACCTGCGCCCCATGGCGGCGCTGGCATCGGTTCAGCCTGCTGCGACGCAGCCCTTTGTCATAACCACCAGAGGCGTGGACAAGCCCGGCACCATCGCCGCCGTGACCGGGGCCATCGCCTCGCTCGCCTGCAACGTGGTTCACTTCAGGGCCATCATCACCCAGGAAGACGGCGTCGATGAGATGATCATGATCTTCGAGGTCGATGTCCCCGCAGGAGTGGAGCATCGCCATCTGCGGCGGGTCATGCAGGAAACCTGCTCCCCCTTCGGCCTTGCCGTCTCGGTCCAGCACCGTGACATTTTTGAAACGATTCACAGAGTTTAGGAGACCAGGCATGCTCAACGACCGCGAGGTTCTTTCCACCCTGTCCATGATCAAGAACGAGAATCTGGACGTACGCACAGTCACTCTAGGCATCAGCCTGCTCGACTGCGCTTCCCACGACCTGTCCAGATTTACCGATACCATATATAATCGGATTACCACCCTGGCCAGGGATCTGGTCACCGTGTGCGACGAAGTTGGAGACCGTTACGGCATCCCTGTGGTCAACAAGCGCATTTCGGTCAGCCCCATCGCCGTGGCCGCCGCTCCCTTTGACAGCCGGGGCATGGTCGAAGTCGCCAGGACGCTCGATCAGGCCGCCAAAGACGTCAATGTCGATTTCATCGGCGGGTTCGGCGCACTCGTCGAAAAAGGGATGGCCAAGGGCGATCTGGCGCTCATCGATGCCATTCCCGAGGCTCTGGATGTGACCCACCGTATGTGTTCGTCCATCAACGTGGCTACAACTCGTGCCGGCATCAACATGGATGCAGTTGCCCTCATGGGGCGGACGATCAAGGCCGCCGCCGCGCGGACGGCCGACCGCGACGGCCTTGGCTGTGCCAAGCTCGTCGTCTTCGCAAACATCCCGGAGGACGTGCCGTTCATGGCCGGCGCCTACCTGGGCGTGGGCGAGGCCAGTTCCGTCATCAACGTCGGTGTCAGCGGACCAGGTGTTGTCAAGAAGGCCATCGACCGCGCCTTGCAGGACAATCCGGGGGCGCATCTGGGCGAGTTGGCGGACGTGATCAAGCGCACCGCCTACAAGGTCACCCGCGTGGGCGAGATCATCGGCCGCGAAGTGGCCCGCATCCTGGCCGTTGAGTTCGGCATCGTCGATCTGTCTCTGGCCCCGACCCCCAATGTTGGCGACAGCGTGGGCGAAATATTCCAGTCCCTGGGTCTGGGCGCCATCGGCGTGCCCGGGTCCACGGCAGCGCTGGCCATGCTCAACGACGCGGTCAAGAAAGGCGGCGCCTTTGCCAGTTCTCGCGTGGGCGGTTTGAGCGGCGCCTTCATCCCCGTCAGCGAGGATTTGAACATTGCGGCCGCAGCCTCAGCCGGGCATCTTTGCCTTGAAAAGCTGGAAGCCATGACAGCGGTGTGTTCCGTGGGCCTCGACATGGTGGCCTTGCCGGGCGATACCACGGCCGAAACCCTGTCCGCGATCATAGCCGACGAAATGGCCATCGGCATGATCAACAAGAAGACCACGGCGTGTCGCCTCATTCCCGTTCCCGGCAAAAAGGCGGGCGACCGGGTTCATTTCGGCGGCCTGCTTGGCGAGGCCGAAATCATGCCCGTGCGCAGCAACGGTGTTTCCGCAGGATTCATCAATCGTGGCGGAGGCATTCCGGCACCCTTGCAGGCCCTTATCAACTGATATTGAGCGTGACTCCTTTTTCGGCTATTTCCAGCTGATCGAGAAGGGCAGATTGAGCGGTGATTGCTGCTCGGGGAGGTACCATGGAATCAAAAGACGTATTTGGAAAGGATCGCTTGGCCGCAGGCCTTGCCGCCTGCACCATCCTGCTTCTTTTCGTCTTTTTTTACGCCCTGCACCAGAACGTGACCGGGCTTGGCAGGGAGATCGACGAACTCAAGTCACTGAACAGCGCCGTGCTGGAACTCGATGCCCGGCATGCCACGCTGGATAGCAAGGTGACTGAACTTGGCACGCTCCCGAGGCGGACATCCCTCATGACCATGGAGAACCAGGTCAAGGCCATGGCTCATGCCACCGAGGATCTGGACCAGCGCCTGGACGGGAAACATCGTGACAAGCTCGCGGCCATCCGCCTGATGTTGCAGGAGATAGGCGCGGATCTTCACGAAGCGAAGTGAACTTTGAAATATGACTGACAAGAGGCCCGCAAGCGAAAGCTTGCGGGCCTCTCTGCGTTGCTCATCAAGGGAACAGGGTCGCTTTGAGCAGAAAGGCTGTATAGCCGAAGTAGCAAGTCAGCAGGGCCACGCCTGCATAGCGGTTGATACGGCCGGGACGCTTGAATCTGAAACCGATGATGAAAAGGGACAGGGTCAGGGCAGTCATTACCGGCAGATCGCGCGAGATGACTTCCGGTTCGACATCCATGGGGCGGATGACCCCGGCAATGCCCACTACGGCCAGGGTGTTGAAAATATTGGATCCCAGGACATTGCCGAGGGCGATGTCGTGTTCCCCCTTGCGGCTGGCAATGATCGAGGACGCCAGTTCCGGCAGGGAGGTGCCAAGCGCTATGATGGTCAGGCCTATGACAAGATCACTCACGCCGAGGGCGTGGGCGATCTCCACCGCGCCCCACACCAGAAGGCGGGAGCTGGAGATGAGCAGCACAAGACCCGCGACCAGCCAGAAGTAGGCGCGGCCCAGCGGCATGCACTTTGCGCACAATTCCTCTCCCATCTCGTCGCCGAAGGCGTCGGGCTGGGTCTGCATGCCCTGACGCACGGTCCAGAACATGACCGCGGCAAAAAAAGCCAGCATGATCATCGCGTCAGCCCGGGAAATTGCCCCTTCATGGATGAGGTATGCCGTCACTGCGGTCATCGCGGTGAGCAAGGGCAGTTCCTTGCGCAGAACCTGGGAGTGAATCTCGATGGGTTTGAGCAGGGCTGTGAAACCGAGGATGAGTGCAATATTTGTTATGTTCGAACCAAAAGCGTTGCCCAAGGCTATGCCTGGAGTTCCGTTCAGGGCGGCCAGCGCGGAGACGACCATCTCCGGTGCTGAAGTCCCGAAGCCGACAACGATCATGCCGATGAGCAGCGGCGGCATGGAAAAATGTCGCGCGACACTGGCCGCGCCGTCGATGAAATGGTCCGCGCTCCAGACAAGTACGGCCAGCCCGAGGCAAAGGGCGAGAAAAGCGATAAACATATGGCACCGTATTCGCAAAAATTGGATCCGGCCACTTTAGTGCCCGGATGTTGGTTGGACGAGATGCACGCCGCCAGATGCGTGACAGCAGCCTTTAATCATGTCGAGAAAAAATGAAGAGGTCCAGACGTCATTTTCGACGACTTTAGCGATGCTCGGGGAACGGCGTATTTCGGGGATATTCTAAGCAAAACAGTTGAGTTTAAAAATCATTTCAGATTTATGTTTACAAAAAATCGATAATTGAATAGGCGTTCCGGTTAAGCAGGCTTTTTGGCGGGAAAAAGCTGCCTTGCGTTATTATTTTGTGGGAGATGGATGCTTGAGTGAAGCATCCTGTCTTTAGTTGCGTCAAACCGGAGCACAAGGACACTGTCTTGAAAAAACGTTACGTACCCATCACCATTGTCTGCGGTATGTTGGCGCTTCTGGCCCTCGGTGGTCAGTTTGCACCAGCCCCATCGGAAGAGCTGCCAGTTCGTCTTCGGTTGGACAACAAGGGCGGCGATGTAGTCTTCACCCATTCTCGTCACGTGCAGTATGTTGAAAAAGATGGCGGCGACTGTGCCAAGTGCCATCACGAGAGTGAAAACCCAGGTTTGACCCCACTGCCGTGTGGCTCATGTCATGCGACGGAATTTGATGCGAAGTTCTCCTCGGATCACCAGACCGCATTGCCGGAGGAGGCCTGTGCGCGTTGTCATCACGCCGAATTGGGCAAGCTTGCCTACAGCCATGCCGACCATGCTGAGCAGTACGCTTCGAGCTGCACCGACTGTCACCACGACACGGACATCGAGGCGGAACCGGGTGCGTGCAACCAGTGTCATGGCGACAAAGCCGATGGTGATACGCCCGCCCTGCGCGATGCCGTTCACGCCAAGTGCGAGAGCTGTCATGCCGAGATGTATGAGAAGAAATTGGAAGGTTGTAACGAATGTCACGAATTGCTTCCCGGCAAGACCGGAAGTCCGCAGCCGTCCTGCAATTCCTGCCATTTCGATACTGACGCCACGCCTTTACCCCTTCGCATGGACTCGTTTCATGATCAGTGCATGACGTGTCACGAAGAGGCTGGGAAAGGACCTTTTGGCGAAAAATCGTGTACCCGCTGTCATACCAGGTAAGACCATCATGATGAAATTACGCCTGAACACCTCGGTTGAGATCAAGGACACTCTGCAGGAAGTGCCGACCCCCTTGCGGGTTCGGATTCCCATTGAGAGTAAACACAAACCCGTTGTAAAGAAGAAGCAGATTTTGGGGCGCGGTCAGGTCATCGCGGAAAATCCCACCAAGGGTGCTTATGGAATCGGCTTTGTACATTCATCCATCGATGGTGTCGTTGAGGACATTCTGCCCGATGCCATCGTCATAGGACCTATCCCCGCCTCCAAGGAAGGGGAAGAGCCAGTGTCCCCCCCGCGACCGGAACTCTGCAACGAACTGGACTCGCTCGAAAACGAGGACCTGTGCCGCAAGATGCTGGAGTTGGGTGTGGATACGAGCAGGTTTCACTCGTCGCGAACCCTGATCATAAACGGCCTCAATCCCGAACCCGGGGTGCTGGTCAGCGAGCAGCTCATCAAGGATGCCCAGGATGTTCTGAAAGCAGGCCTGCAGGTTCTGGAGCGGGCCATCAAGCCCGGAGTCGTGAAACTGGTCGTTGCCAACGGCAAACAGCTCTCCCTTCACGGTTGCACCACCGTAAACGCCAGTGACGTCTATCCAGCCACGATCGATCCGCTTGTCGTGTACGCTGCTACCGGGGCTGAAAGACCCGACAATGTCGATGTCATTTCCATCTCGACCCTCTACAGGATCGGCCTTGTGGCCACGACCAAGTTACCTCTCATGGAGGCTGTCGTCAGTGTTGGCGAGAAGGTTTATCGAGTGCCCGCAGGCATGACGGTGCAGGACCTTCTCGATGTGACAGGAGTGGCGTACGGAATGGGCTGGAAGCTGGCCTTGAACGGCCCCATGCGCGGTGTTGCCTTGAGTGATCTTGGCGTAGGCATCGCACCGACCTGCACCGCCGTGACCCTGGTTCCGGATGGGCTCTATCCTCCGGTGCAGCCCAATCCCTGCATCAATTGCGGCGAGTGTGTTCTGGTCTGCCCAGCCCGGATTCATCCCGGAATGCTCTCCCGGTATGCCGAATTCAATATGTTTGAAAGTACTCAATCACAGCATGTCGGAGCCTGTTTTGAATGTGGCATGTGTACTTTCGTGTGTCCGGCCAGTCGTCCTGTGATGCAGTATCTGCTTCTTGCCAAGAAGCAGCTGGCAGCTCAGGACGAAGCAGTGTCTACATGCAGATTGCAGGACTGATGCTTCCCGCGTCGTTTCAATCAGTCATGAACAAGGAAGGATAAAAACACATGGCAAGCCAGGATATTTCAAAGAAAATGTATTCCGTAGCTTCGGCTCCGCTGTGGCATTGCGGATCAACACTACAAAAAAACATGCTCCATACGCTGCTGGCAATTTTGCCGGTGGTGGCGATGGCGGTGTACCGTTACGGTTACGATGCGGTGGTGGTCATGGCTTGGGCCGGGTTCACCGCCGTGGTCACGGAAGCTGTCGTGCAAAAGCTCATGAAGCAGGCGCCGACCTCTGATGATTTCAGCGCACTGGTGGATGGCCTGCTCTTTGCCTTCTTGCTTCCGGCCACAGCCCCTGCGTGGTTGGTCATCCTCGGGACCGCGTTCATGATCATCCTTGGGCGCATGGTTTTTGGCGGCTATGGCGGCAGTCCGATCTGCGCTCCCGCTCTGGGCTGGGCCGTGATGGCCATCTCCTGGCCGGATCTCGTTGACCTGAACGGGATGCTACTCAAGTGGGACCTCGTCGAACCATTGAGCGAACTCAAGTACTTCGGCCTTGACGCCATCTCCTCGATCACTCCCATGAGCCTTCTGCTGGGAGAGAATCTCGGGGCCCTGGGTGCATCCCAGACTCTGATGATCATCATCGGAGGAGCCTACCTTATGTCCAGGGGGCTGGTGCGTTGGTTCATTCCGGTGTCCTTCTTGGCCGGAGTGCTGGTGGCTGGTTTTGTTTACAATTTCATCGATCCCCAGCTTTACGCGTCTCCGATCTTTCACCTGCTTTCCGGAAGCACTCTGCTGGCGGCATTTTTCCTGATGCCTTATCCGTCTTCCTCCCCTACGTGGCGCTTGCCCATGTTGTTGTTTGGTTTTTTTGGCGGCGTGATGGTGATCATCATCCGTACGTATGGCATCTATCCAGATGGCGTCCCCTTTGCGATTCTGCTGGCAAATCTCTGCACGCCGCTTTTTGATCTTATCCAACCCAAGCCCTTCGGCGGGAGGTAGCACGGTATGATGGAAATTGTACGAATGGTGGTTGTGCTTTCCGCCATCACCGGTCTTGCGGGTTTCGTCCTGTCCGGGCTCAAGGTCTGGACTACTCCCATCATCGAGGAACAGGTTCTGACCAATGTCCAGGGCCCGGCTTTGAGGGAGATTTTCTTGCAGGGCGACAATGATCCCATTGCCGATCGCAAGAAATTGCCCATGCCGGGGAATGAAAACGAAACCATTATCGTCTTCCCCTCCCTGAAGGGTGGCAAATTACAGGCCGTTGCCATGGAAGCGGCCGGGAAAGGTTATGGCGGCGACGTGAACGTGATCGTTGGATTTGACGTTGCAGCGGATAATCTCGTCGGGATCAGCGTGACAACCCATAAGGAAACGCCGGGGCTTGGTTCGCGTATTCAGGAGCCAGCCTTTACAAAGCAGTTCAAGGCCAAGGATCCCGCAAAAGCCATGCTGAAAAAGGATGGTGGCGATATTGATGCTATTTCCGGCGCGACGTTTTCATCCATTGGCGCCGCTGACGCGGTGAAGCAGGCTGCAAGTTGGTATGCAGCCCTCAAGGATACGATCAAGACCACCTGGTAACCGGCGGTTAATCATCCCAAGGAGATTTTTCATGGCCAGTTTGATGAAAGAATTCACCAAAGGACTCTGGAATGAACTTCCACCGTTCCGCCTGGTGCTGGGCCTCTGTCCTGTCCTTGCAGTGACGACCACTGCCAATAACGGGTTGGGCATGGGGGCTGCGGTTATTTTTGTCCTTTCGCTTTCAAACGTCATCATTTCGCTTGTGCGAAATATTATTCCTAAGAAAGTCCGCATTGTTTGCTTCATTGCCATCGCGGCATCTCTGGTCGTCACTGTTGAAATGCTTATGCAGGCATTCGCCTATCCGCTTTATCAGCAGTTGGGCATCTTTGTTCCTCTTATTGTCGTAAACTGCATCATTCTCGGTCGCGCCGAGGCTTTTGCAGCAAAAAATCCTCCTCTCCTCGCTTTGGCTGACGGGCTTGGCATGGGGATTGGCTTCACGCTGTCACTCACTTTTCTTGGTAGTCTTCGTGAAATTTTCGGTTCGGGCACATTGTTCGGCATGTCGCTTTTCGGACCGGATTTTCAGCCCTTCACGTTCATGGTTCAAGCTCCGGGCGCTTTCGTTTGCCTCGGGCTGATTCTGGCCGGAATGAATCATCTCAATGTTTGGCAGGCCAAGCGCAAAGGCGTTGAACTGGATCCCAATTTTGATGCTGGTTGTTCCGGGTGCGCTGCCTGCAAGGGCCTGGAAAAAATCGTCAACCAAAAAAAGCTGGAACGGCTTGAAGCAGCCAAGGGCTAAAATAGGGAGCGACGGCTATGGATACTTTTCTGCTTTTCATCTCGGCTATTTTCGTAAACAACATCGTATTGGCACAATACCTGGGTAACTGTCCTTATCTCGGTTGTTCCAAAGAGAAGAGCGTCTCCATCGGAATGGGTGCTGCGGTCATTTTTGTGACCATAATGGCAACGCTGTTTACTTTTTTGATCCAGAAATATGTTCTGCATCCGTTCAATATGGGATATCTGCAGACCATTGTCTTCATTTTAGTTATTGCAGCTCTTGTTCAGTTTGTCGAAATGTTTCTCAAGAAAATGGTTCCACCTTTGTACAAAGCTCTGGGTATATTCCTGCCTCTCATCACTACCAACTGCGCGGTTTTGGGTGTCGCCATCCTGGTGCAGCGTAAAGAATATGATTTAGTAACCTCAATACTCTATGCCGTTGCGGCTGGAGCAGGCTTCATGCTCGCTCTTGTCTTGCTGGCGGGTATTCGCGAGCGTTTCGAGGTCACGCGCATTCCTCGGGCAATGCGTGGGGTTCCCATCGGTCTGGTCATGGCCGGGCTCATGTCGCTGGCATTCATGGCGTTCAAGGGTATGATAGCCTAAGGTGGAGATTTCTTTATGATTACTGTATCCGTTTTGACACTTTTCAGCTTGGGGTTCGCGTCGGCTGGTATTTTGGCCATTGCGTCAAAAGTGTTGTACGTCGAAGAGGACCCGCGCATCGAGGTTGTCACTGAGGCTCTGCCCGGCGCCAACTGTGGCGGTTGCGGATTCGCAGGTTGCGAAGCTTACGCTGCCGCGGTCATCAATGACCCTGACATGCCACCCAACAAGTGTTGCGCCGGTGGTCCCGATGTGTCCACGAAGGTGGCGGAACTCACTGGCAAGGCTGCAGGTGATTCCGATCCCGAGGTTGCTTTCCGGCGCTGCATCAAAGTCGAAGGCAATGTCGCCAAGAAGTTTAATTACTTTGGCATAGAGAGTTGTGCCGCCGCGAAGCTTGTCCAGGATGGCCCTGACGCCTGCAAGTATTCCTGTCTCGGTTTTGGGGACTGCGTTCGTGCATGCCCCTTTGACGCAATGTGGATCGAGAATGATCTGGTCCATATCGCTCCGGATAAATGCACCAGTTGCGGCTCTTGCGTGCGGACCTGCCCCAACTCGATTCTCGAACTCATTCCCAGGCGCGCACGAGTGATGGTTTTCTGTTCATCCCAGGACAAGGGCAAGGCCGTTAAGGATGTTTGTGAAGTCGGTTGTGTCAGCTGCGGTGCTTGTATCAAGAAATGTCCGGCCCAGTGCATTTCCTTGGTTGATGAGCGCATCTTCATCAATCACAAGGCTTGCTTGGCCTACGGACCATCGTGCGAGGAAGTGTGTGTGGAAAAATGTCCTCGTAACATCTTGCGCTGCCTTAATCCCGAGTTGATGTCGGCTGCGCCCGACACCGAGCCCGCGCGTTATCCTGAAGAATCACATGTCGCGGACCTGAACGCCTAACCCACGCCACAGAATCGGAGCATAACAATGAAGCATGGGACCCACACTCAAGACCGCCGTGATTTTCTGAAAAAACTGGCTGTGCTCGCCGGAGGAGCAGCCCTGGCTCCTGCATTGCGCGTGATTCCTGCCATGGCAGCCGGCGGGCTGGTTACAACCACCGAAAAGCGCATGCTAATGGGCACCATTGTCGGCTTGACCGTCATGACGCCGAGCAAGAATCAGGGGCAGGAAGCCATCGGGCGCGCCTTCGAAGAAATGAACCGTTTGATCGGCATTTTGAGCCGATTTGATTCAAATACCGCCTTGTCCGCCCTTAATGTTGACGGACGCCTTTCAGGTTCTCCGCAGGAACTCTTGGATGTCATGGCACACGGTCGCACGTTGCACAGCCAATCCGGGGGACGTTTCGACATGACTGTTGCACCTGTAGTCAACCTCATGGAACGAACCAAGGGGCGACCTGACGCGCAGGAACTTCAAGAGGCATTGAAACTGGTTGATTCGAATCAGTTGCGGCAGACCGGATCGAATTTGAAGTTCTCCACTTCCGGAATGGGCGCGACTCTTGATGGAATCGCCAAAGGATACATAGCTGACAGTGCGGCGGAAATGCTGAAGTCGGTCGGTGCGAACCATTTTATGGTTGATGCCGGAGGAGATATCCGAGTCCAGGGTTCGCCCAAGGGCGACGGACGTCCGTGGCGCATTGCCATCGAAGATCCAGACAAGCAGGGTGATTATCCTGCCGTCATCGAAATGCGTTCCGGTGCGGTGGCCACTTCCGGCGGATATGAAGTCTACTATGATTCTTCCCGCAAATCGACTCACCTGATCAATCCCGAGACGGGCGCCTCCCCGCAGTATATCAGGAGCGTAAGCGTTCAGGCTCCCACGGTCATGCAGGCTGACGGCCTGGCCACCGCGCTCAGTCTCATGTCCCCCCGTGAAGCTTTGCGACTGACGTCTTCCATGCCGGGTCACTCCTGCCTGTTGGTGACCTCCACGGGCGCGCGCCTTACTTCTCCCGAGTGGAGCTAGCATCCCGGATTATTGTGTTTGACGAGTGGAAAAGCCGGCCAAAAGCCGGCTTTTCCTTTTTATAATCAAGCCCGGATTCTATCCCGCCTGCTCTTCCTACATATTTACTCCCTTTATTCCGTTGAGTTTTGTGCCTATGGTGTTTGTGAGCGACCCGCTTTCGTCGTGAGCCGCGATCATGGCAACTCATCGCTTGAACAATTTGCAAGGGGAAGTCTTGATGAATATTCGTATTTGGTTTGTGCGAGTTCTGTTGGGTTTGATTCTGCTTTGCGGGGTTCTTGCAGGAATACTGCTGCTGACGGTGGATCCCAATGATTTCAAGCCTCAGATCATAAAAGCAGTGCGTGACAACACCGGACGCGAATTGCTCATCTCCGGGGATCTGGGTCTCAAATTCTTTCCCTACCTGTCGGTATCCATCAGTGATCTCGAACTTGGGAATAGTCAGGGGTTCAGCGGACCCTTCATGACTCTGAGCGGGGCACACTTGAAGGCTCGCCTGCTGCCGCTTCTTGCTTCCAGGCTAGAGGTCCTGGCCATAGATATTGATGGGCTGTCCCTGTTTCTTTCGCGCGATGAAAACGGGCGGGGCAACTGGATGGATCTTGCCACCCCCGAATCGGCCGAAACCAGCGCTCCAGGCGCTCCCGTTTTGGCCAGGGATAAGCGCGTACCGGTATTGGCGAGCCTCATTGTTGACGGACTTCAAATATCCGATGCTCGGATTGTTTGGGATGATCAGTCAAGTGGAGAGAGTTTTGAAGTCAGCGGAATCCGTCTAGATGTTTCGGATTTTGCTTTTGGCGAACCGTTTGTGGTGGATACCCATGCCATGGCTCGCCGCAATGAGATCACCGGAGAACTTGATTTCACCGCCAGTGCGATTCTGGAACTTGACCAGCTCATTGCCGAGAATCTGGTCATGAAGGCAGTTTTGTCCGGGACCAGCCTGCCAAAAAGCCCCGAAATCATATCGTTTTCGGCGGATTATTTCTCCACGGACGGCCGGATCGACAACGCTCGCATGCAGGGACTGGGACTTGATGTCGGTTTTTCAGCGCAGCCTTCCAGTGGCGGTGGGAGCGCTGGTGGTCTCGATGTGGCGAGTTTCAACCCCAAGGAAGCCTTTGCTCGTCTTGGAATTTCCCTTCCGAGTTTTACGGACCCCGCCGCCCTGGAAGAGGCTGCATTTTCGTGCAAGTGGACAGCTGGTGGTGGGCTTTTCGAGGCCACGGACTTGAGACTTGTGCTGGACCGACAATCGCTCAAGGGCCGTGTATCAGTCCAAAGTCGCCAAGATCAGCTCGTCGATCTTGATCTGCATATCGACACACTCAATCTGGACCGCTACCGCATCCACTCCGAGGACGCAGCCAGAGAGGTTTCTTCCAAATCTTCGGAAGAAAGGATCGCTTTGCCTGTAACGATGATGCGTAAACTGAATCTGAGTGCCGCATTGGCGGTGGATTCATTAACTGTAAGCAATCTGAGTGCATCAAGCGCGCGCATTCTCCTGACAGCCAAGGACGGGCTGTTTGACATGCCGCAGATCGAATCCAGCCTCTATGACGGTAGCTTGAAGGGTTCGGGCGCCCTGGATGTGCGCCGACAGACTCCGGCTTATTTTTGGTCGCATTCCATCACCGGCCTGCAGATCGGGCCATTGCTGCGTGACCTGCATGGTAAGGAAAGTCTTTCGGGCTCTATGGAGAGCACCGCCGATCTCGAAACGACCGGGCATACGACGCTGGATTTGCGGCGCAATCTGAAGGGCAAAGTGGATTTCAAGGTCTCCGATGGTGCCTTGAGCGGAGTGAATGTCTCGCAACTGCTGCGCGATGGAATTCGCAAGGTCAAAGGTCTGCCTCCAGGACCGCAGGAACCCCCGCGTACGGTTTTTTCCGTTCTTTCAGCCAGCGGGAACATCATCAGGGGTGTTGAGACGACATCCGATCTTTTCCTGCTCGCACCACGATTTCGTGTCACCGGCAACGGACAGACGGATCTGGTTCGAGAGGTACTGGATTTCAGACTTCTCATCGAACTTGCGGGCAGCGAGGGTAACTTTGACGAAGGTTCGCTGGGCTTGAAAAGCGTCCCGGTGCGGATCAGCGGCCCAGTTCGCCAGCCGACCATCAGTCCTGATATGGAAAAGGTCCTGCGTGATTTGGGTTTGCGTGGCGGTCAGGCAGTGCAGGAAGTCATAAAAGGCGTCGGGTCGGGCCTGAACAAGGGGGTGGAGGGCCTCAAGAACCTCTTCAAATGACATCCTTTCCCGTATGCAAAAAAAGAAAGGCCGCATTGCGCGGCCTTTCGTCGTTTTACGTGTCCGGCTTAAAGGCAAGCGGGAGTCAGAGCCTTATTTTTCAGCGCATTCCACATCCCACTCAACGCCCTGGGCCGTGTCCTGAATGGTCACTCCCAGCGTGAGTAGTTCGTCGCGGATGGCGTCGGAGCGGGCAAAATCCTTGGCCGCACGCGCTTCCTTGCGTTCCTGCAACTTGGCCTGGACCAGGTCGGTGTCAATTTTCTTGCGCAGCACCCGGCTTTGCTTGAGTTGGGTCAGGAAATCGTTGCTCGGCATGAGGAAAAGGCCGAGCACCTCGCCCCAGCGTTCGAACAGCTTGAGGGCATGCCGGATCATGTCACGGCCTTCTTCGGATTTCTTGAGGGCCTTGTCTTCCAGGATGCGGTTGACGATCTTCATCAGCACGAAGATATGCCCCAGGGCCGCGGCCGTGTTCATGTCATCAGCCATGGACTCGTCCCACTTGGCTTCCAGAGCGGTGGCCTCGATCACGACTTCTGCCGGAAGAGGCGTGGCGGTCCACTTGGTGCCGGCTACGTGCGCTTCGGCGGCGGCCTTGGTCAGATAGATCCGCTTCAGGGCGCGCTCGGATTCCTCGAGCGCGTCGGCGGTGTAGTCCAGGGGGCTGCGGTAATGCTTGGTGATGAGGAAGAAGCGCAGCACCTCGGGCAGGTAGTTGGCCAGAATGTCGCGGATGGTCACGAAATTATTGAGAGATTTCGACATTTTCTCAGAATTGATCTGTACGAACCCGTTGTGCACCCAGTAGCGCACGAACTGCTTGTCCGTGGCGGCCTCGGTCTGGGCGCGTTCGTTTTCGTGGTGCGGGAAGGCCAGGTCCTGTCCGCCGCCGTGGATATCAAACGGCAGGGGCAGATAGCGCTCGCTCATGGCCGAGCACTCGATATGCCAGCCCGGACGTCCCGGTCCCCAGGGGCTGGGCCAGGACGGTTCGCCGGGTTTGGCGCCCTTCCACAGGGCGAAATCAAGAGGATCCTCTTTTTTCTCGCCAGGCTCGATGCGCGCTCCGGACATCAGATCCTCGATGTTCCGGCCGGAAAGCTTGCCGTAATCGCCGTAGGAGCGAACCCGGAAATAGACGTCGCCGCTCGGTGTCGAGTAAGCGTGCCCTTTGGCGATGAGATTTTCACAGAGCTTGATCATCTCCGTTATGTGCTCGGTGGCCTTGGGTTCGATGTCGGCCCGCAGGATGCCGAGGCGGTCCATGTCGGTGTAGAAGGCATCGATGTATGTGTTGGCGATGGTCTCGAAATCCGTGTCCTCGCGGTTGGCGCGATTGATGATCTTGTCGTCCACATCGGTGAAGTTGCGCACAAAGGTGACCTGCATGCCGATGTAGCGCAGGTAGCGGACCAGAACGTCGAAGACCACGGCCGAGCGTGCGTGTCCGATGTGACAGTAGTCATAGGCGGTGATGCCGCAGACATACATGGACACATGGCCGGGTTTGAGCGGGACGAATTCCTCTTTTTTTCTGGTAAGGCTATTGTAGATCTGCATGCTCATTCCTTGTGGTTGCAATGGGAAAATATGTTCAGCACGGTTTGGGTGCGCTCCCTGATCAGGCCTGCCGGCAAGAGCGTGAGCAGAGTGGCAAGCTCCGGGCCGTTTTCGCCGCCGGTCAGGGCCAGCCGTATGGGATGGTAGAGCTGGCGGCCTTTGACTTTGGCTTCTTCGCTTGTGCGGCGCAACACGGCGCTGGCAGCATCCTTTTCCAGACGTGCGTCCGGAGCGTGCGCGGACATGACCTGATCAAGCGCGGCCAGCACCGGCAGGTTCGCGGCCAGCTCGGTCAGGGCCCCCGGGGTGAAGCGGGTCTCTTTTTCCGTGACCAGAGGCAGCAGGGCGCACAGTTCATGCAGGTTGGCAGCGTTTTCGCGCAGGCTTTCAAGCAGATGCAAGCGTACTTGCGGGTCGAACTCGTGCCACGCGTTATCGGCAGGCAAGGATTCATCGACGTGACGGACCTGATCTGCAGGATCCGCCGTCCGGAACACTCGCGCGCTGAGAGCCTTCAGTTCATCGAAGCTCATGATCGCGTTGCCCCGGCCCAGTGCGAAGGGGTTGAAGGCCTGGGCCATCTCGTCAAGTGACGTGAAAAGATTCTTGGTCGGCAGAGCTCCGGACAGGGACGCCAGATACTGGACCACGGCCTGGGGTTCAAGGCCCATTTCCATGCACTCGGGGATGCTTAGAGCGCCGCTGCGCTTGGAGAGCTTCTTGCCGTCCGTGTCCATGAGCAGGCCGTGATGGGCGAAAGCCGGGGCGGTGAGCCGCAGGGCATCGTAGAGCAGGAGCTGGCGGGCCGTGTTGGTCAGATGATCCTCGCCGCGCAGCACCAGATTGACGCCCATGTCCGCGTCGTCGACGACCACGGCCAGGTTGTAGCTTGGCCAGCCGTTCGAGCGCAGCAGCACGAAGTCGCCAAAGGCGCCCGCCGGAAGGCAGATCTGGCCCTTGATGAGGTCTTTGAAGCTGACCTCCGGCTTTTCAGGCAGGCAAAAGCGCATGGCGTGGGCGTCGCCCCGGTCCAGTCTGTCGGCGCGCTCCTCGCGTGACATGCGGGCGCAACGGCCGCTGTAGCGGGGAGGGAGATTTTTGGCTGCGGCTTCCTTGCGGTCCTGCTCCAGTTCGGCATCGGTGCAGAAGCAGGGGTAGGCCCGGTCTTCGGCCACCAGGGCGTCCACGGCGCTCCGGTAGAGATCGAGGCGCAGGCTCTGGTGGCGCACAGGTTCATCGGGCACAAGCCCGAGCCAGGACATGGACCACAGGATGGCGGCTTCAGCGGCAAAGGAGGAGCGCTCCTGATCCGTGTCCTCGAGGCGCAACAGAAATTTTCCGCCGCTTTGCTTCGCCAGCAGGTGATTGAGGATGGCCGTGCGCACGTTGCCAAGATGCAGCCCCCCCGTGGGACTGGGAGCGAAGCGGGTGACAAAGGGCCCGCCGGTCTTGAAATTGCTCATGCCTGCTTCCTTGTCGCAGTCACCACGGCCACAGCCTTGATTCCTTCCTTGCGGCCGGTGAAACCCAGGTGCTCTTCCGTGGTCGCCTTGACGTTGACCTGCTGGTCGCAAAGCTCAAGCATCCGCGCCACGTTGCTGCGGATGGCTTCCTTGTGCGGAGCCAGACGGGGGATCTGGGCGATGACGGTCAGGTCGACATGGGTGATGCAAAGCCCCAGGGAGCGCGCCTTGTCCATGACCTCCGAGAGCAGGATGCCGGAGGAGATGTTCTCGAAGCGATCGTCGCTGTCCGGAAAATGTTCGCCGATATCCCCAAGGCCCAGGCAGCCGAGGATGGCGTCACAGAGGGCGTGCAGGAGCACGTCGCCATCGGAGTGGGCCTTGACGAAAGGGGCTCCGGCGATGGGCATGCCGCCCAGCACCATGGGCCGGTTGCCGCCATAGGCGTGCACGTCGTAGCCGAAGCCGGTGCAGGGCACAGGCAGGGGAGCGGGAGTGGCAAGCACGCGCAGGTCCTCCGGGGTTGTGATCTTCAGGTTGGCGGTTTCGCCGGGCACGATCCGGACGCGGTATCCCGCGCGTTCGATCATGCTGGCGTCGTCCGTGACGGCCCAGTCTTCTTCCAGAGCCTGCTCATGAACCTGCCGCAGCAGACTGGCCGGAAAGAGCTGCGGCGTCTGGACCGCGCGCAAGGATTCGCGCGGAAGCGTGGCCAGGACAAGGTCGCTTTCGACCTGCTTGATCGTGTCCGTGACAGGAATGGCGGGGATGACTCCACGGATTTCGTCGGTCAATCCGCACAGGAGAGTCTGCACCAGGGCGGGCGAGAAAAAGGGGCGCGCGCTGTCGTGTACAAGTACCCGGCTGCAATCCCGAGGCAATGCGGCCAGACCCAGGCGCACGGAATCCTGGCGTCTGTCGCCGCCGGCGGTGATCAGGATGCGGACCCCGGGGTCCGCGATGTTCTTGAGGTTTTCCAGTTCGGCGGAGCGCTGCTCCAGTTCCTGGGGCGGAAAAACGAGGACCACGCCCGCAAGTTCAGGGATCGCGGACATGGTCAGAACGCTGCGCCAATAGAGGGGGTGTCCCTCATGGTGCAGAAACTGTTTGCGTGTGCCGCCCGTGGAGGAGGCCAGACGCGAACCCTGGCCCGCAGCCAGGATTATGGTCCAAAGTGAGTGTGTCATTGTAAAAATACGGAGCCGGACGATAAGCCGGATTCTGTGCCCGTTGCCGGGCGGCTGTCATTCCTCTAGGGCGGCGGTTGCCCGCCGTCTCCAGCAACCTACCCGAAGGGTCGTGACCGGGCCGGTCACCTTCCTATTTGGTCTTGCACCGGATGGGGTTTACCTAGCTTGCCACGTCACCGCGACAACTGGTGGGCTCTTACCCCACCTTTTCACCCTTACCCGGACATAAAGCCCGGGCGGTTTGTTTCTGTGGCACTGTCCCGGGGTCACCCCCGCTGGACGTTATCCAGCATCCTGCCCTGTGGTGTCCGGACTTTCCTCTCCCGGCCTTGCGGCCGGCAGCGACAGCCTGTCCGGCTCCGCAAAAAATCAATCATTACCCGAGAAATGACGCTCCCAGAAAATGATGCGCAAGCAGTTGGGGCAGCTTAAAATCTGCTCCCCTTTCTGCAGGTCGATGAAGGCCTGGGGCGGGATGACGACATGACAGCCCAGACACACGCCTTCGCTGACCGGCACGATGACGGGATTCGGGATGCGGTCGCGGATGAAATTGTAGCGGGTCAGGATGGGCGTGGGAACAGCCTCGGAAGCCTTATTCTTTTCCTTTTCGAGGATTGCGATACGGGCGCGCTTTTCGGCCAGTTCCTGGTCCAGAGTGGACTGCTGGGCGGTGATGGTCTCTCCCAGGCTGTCGATGTCACCCTGCAGGGCCTCCTTGCGACCATCGAGGTCGGAAAGGTCCGCAAGAAGATTGGCACGCTCTTCCTCGCGGGAGCGGTTCATCTTCTCCATGGTGTCCATCTCACGCATCATGGCGTGATATTCCTTGGTGTTCTCGACCATCATGAGCTTGTTCTTGCTCTTCTTGACCTTCTGGGTGTCGCTCTCGATCTCACCCTCAAGGCGGCTCTTCTGCTCCATCAGCACGTCGACCTTTTCCTGGATCACGTCCTGCTGCTGTTTGAGATAGGCCTGCTTTTCCTGCAGGCTACGCAGCTGCTTGGGCGCCTCTTCGAGGATGCGCTCCAGGGTGATCATCTCCGAATCCACTTTCTGCAGCACGACCAGCTGCTCGATCTGTTCCATATAAATACTCAAGGTAGCATCCTCCTCAAAAGCGTATCAATTTTCCGGGGTTCTTCCCGGGAAGATTCAGGCAAAGGGATTGCGCCCCGGCAGAAAGACCACTTTGACTCCCTCGGGTGAGAGTTCGCGGTCCAGGTTCTGGCTCCAGGTGCGCATCATGGTCTCTTCAAGGCAAAAATGACCGACGTCTATGGTCAGGCCGATGTCCTGCACGGCTTGGGCCTGATGATATTTGACATCTCCGGTCAGGTAGACGTCCGCGCCTTTGGCGAAGGCGGCCGGTCCAAGGTCCGCTCCGGATCCGGGGCAATAGGCTACCCGGGTGACGGTTCCCGGAACCTGACCCGCCATGCGCGACAGCGGCAGTCCGAGGGCGGTCAGACGCGCTGAAAATTCATCCCAGCCCAGGGTTTTGGGCAACGTTCCGATGCATCCGAAACCGTATTCGCGGATCGGCGCGGCAAGGGCCAATTCCTGCCAGGGCGTCCCAGTTTCCAGCTTGGCCTTGAAAGCGGCGCTTTCTTCCGGCCAGAGGAGGTATTCCTCCATTTGTGCGCCCCGGCCGGTGGAGGAGCCCGCAAAATCCCGGACACGTTCCTGCATGGCCGGATCGGCAAGGCGCAGGAGGCTCGGCGTTTCGCGGCGGGTCACCTCGAGAATGCGCATGTCCTGCATCTCGATGGCGCGTCCCAACCAGTTGACCGGCCCATGCGGATTGGCGTCCAGGGAGGTGTGCGCGCTGTAAAGCCACATGGAATTCCTGAGGCTCAGTCTCAGCACCTCGTGGTAGTCATCAAGGCGGCTCGGCAGTTTGGGCGCAAGGCTCAGCGGGTGGTGACAGAGCAGAAAATCCGCTCCGTGCTCCACCGCCTGACGCACTGTCTCGACACTGGGGTCCAGGGCCACGCACAAGGTCCCGACCTCGGTGGCGGCTGAGGCGACCTGTACGCCGCATTTGTCCCAGGACGCTGCCAGATGCAGCGGGGCCGTGGATTCGATGCGGGAAATCAGATTCGAGGGATGCATGGAGCTCCGTAGGGCAACCGGGTCATTGTGCCATCCAGCCGAAAAGCCCAATGGGCCGGTCCGGTGGACAGGGAAAGTTGCAAACTTAGTAACCAGTCCCCGTGATGTCAATGCGGTGCACAACGAAAAAGGCTCAGGCCTTGCGTGGCCGGAGCCTTGAGTCGTCGGGAACTCTGTCTTCTGGCGCACCCTTGAAAACCAGCCGGATCTTGCGCATGTTCCGATTTTCAATAACGGCATGCTGCGTGGTCCGCCCCAAGCAGGCGCGCCCGGGAGCGGAACCTTGAGCATAGGGCGGCCTGGAAGTCAACGATTCTTGGGGAGAATGTCACGGCGGCGAGCTGCGTGCGCGCTCCGATTGAACGCGAATCGGGGATGATCACCCTTGGTGGCCTCTGTGTGAGGCGGCGGAGGTTGGACAACCTTCCCGTTTAAAGCCATATTCGACCTCAAGATGTTCAAGGGATGAAACTAGTTGTAACGGAGGGAAGAAATGAAAATCATGCTGACGGGAATCCTGCTTGCAGTGTCATTGGTTGCTGTGGGCTGCTCCGGCGAGCCGTCCGAGGCCGACATCCGGTCTGCCTTTGAGAAGGATATGGCCAAGACCGCCCAAAGCCTCGACGAGGCCGGAAAGCTGTTCGGCGGTGCGGGCAAGGCGCTTACGGACTCGCTGGGGAAAACGCAGCTTCATGCCGTCAAGAAGATCGGCTGCACGGAGGCAAAGGACGCTCCCGGTTTTGTTTGCGATGTCGAAGTTGACATGACCGTCCCCATTGCCGGGCGCTCCAAGGAAATGACGACTGTGCGTTTCGTGAAGGGTCCCGACGGCTGGGTGGTGATGCAGTAAGCGTGAGCGCCTTCCTGCGATCATTGGACGTACACCATTATTATTCTTGAGCCCGGCGTGAGGTTTAAGCGGCTTTGCGCAAGCAGGCCGTCCGGTCCTGAGAGATCCGGAAGACTAAATCGTGGCGAAACAGGGAGCGGCCTGGCCGTTTGTGCCGGGCGGCTTCACGCCGGCCACAGGATGGGCAGCAGCCAGACCGACACGGCCATGACCACGAGGGTCAGCGGTGTCCCGATCTTTACGTAGTCCATGAACCTGTATCCGCCGGGTCCCATCACCAGCAGGTGGGCCGGGTGCGAAAGGGGGCTCGCGAAGCTTGCCGACGCGGCCATGGCCACGGTCATCATCAGCAGCTGCGGTGAAATGCCCAGTGATGAGGCTGCGCCGAGGGCCACCGGCGCCATGAGCACCACCAGAGCCGCCGTGGGGATGACCTGCGTGCCGAGCACCGTCACCGCGAAGAGCGTCGCCACGACCCAGCGCGGGCCCAGGTCGCCGACCATGCCGATGAGCGCCGCCGCCCCCATCTGGGCCGCCCCGGTATTCTCGATGGCCATGCCGAGCGGAAGCATGCCTGCGATGAGGAAAATCACTTTCCATTCAATGGAATGGTAGGCCTCCTCCATGGTCAGGCAACCGCCGACGACCATGGCCGCCACTCCGGTCAGGGCCGCGATGGAGATGGGTACGAAGCCCAGGATGGCGCTCAGGAGCACGGTCGCCATGATCAGGGCGGCCAGGGGGGCCTTGTGCAGGCGTGGCGCCTGTGCCGCTTCCTGGTCCAGGACGAGGAAGTCTTCGTCACGGGCCACTGCCTCCAGGCTCTGGCGCGGGCCGTAAACCAGCAGCGCATCGCCGAACTGCAGGGGCATGTCCTGCAGGCCCGAGCGGCACGCCCGTCCCTTGCGCAGCACGGCCAGAACGCTCAGCCCGTAATGGTCGCGGAAGAGCAGATCGTTCAGGGTCTTTCCGGCCAGGGTCGTGCGGGGCGAGAGCAGCACCTCGGCCATGCCGATCTGCTGGGATTCCAGTTCAGCCGCCAGTTGCGAGGACTGGTCGGAAATTTCCAGATCCTGCAGGCCTTCAAAGACATCAATGTCCCGCGCCAAACCCTGGACCACGAGCAGGTCGCCGGGCTGGACCGTTTCTTCCGGGGCGGGCAGGCAGGTCACGCTCCCTTCTCGCACCAGACCCACCACCGTCAGGCCGAATGCGTTGCCCAGGCGGCTTTCCACCAGGTTGCGCCCGGCCAGTACCGACCCTTCCGGCACCCGGACGGAGCAGAGGCTGAGCAGTTCGCAGACCGACGCATCGGCCGGTCCCTTCGTCAGCGGCTCCGCAAGTTCGACAAGGTTCGTCTCCGTCAGGTCTTCAAGGGCCTTTTGTTCGCCCTGGAGCACGAGGCCGTCCCCCTCCTCGAAACGGTGGCGGCGGACTTCACGCAGGCATTCGCCTGCGGGGGAGCCCAGGGCCAGCACATGCACGTGATGATCCCGTCGCAGCCCGCTTTCGGCCAGGCTGCGCCCGATGAGCGGAGATCCCTTGCCGATGCGGACCGAGGCCGTGCCCAGGCGCCCCGTGATCTCGGCGGTTTCGGGCCCGGGCTGTTCGACCTGCAGATGCCTGCTGCCGTGAAACTGGCTGACCTGGTCCGACTGACCGTGGACGATGATGATGTCTCCGGCATGCAGCGTTTCCTGTGCCCGGGGGGAGAGAATCAGTTCACCGGCGCGTTGCAGACCGACCACCGTCAAATAGAGGGCCGAGCCCAGGCGGCTTTCGGTCAGGCTGCGCCCCACCAAAGTCGACGTTGACGGGACTTCGATGGTGAAGATGTGCGATCCGATCTCGTAGGCGGATTCGATGCCGTTTTTATCGGTCCCGGATGCGGCACCCTTGGGCAGTAGTCGTTTGCCCACAATGACCATGAAAGCGATGCCGGCCAGGACCAAGGCCCCGGTGATGGGGGTGAAATCGAAAATCTTGAAGGGCGTCAGCCCGGCGGAGCGCAGGGCCCCTGTGGCCAGAATGTTGGGTGGCGTGGAGATGCCCGTGAAGGGTCCGCCGAGCAGGCAGCCGAGCGCCATGGGCATGAGCAGGCGCGCAGGCGGCAGGCCGCTGCGGCGGGCCAGGTCCATGGTCGCGGGCAGCAGGATGACGGCCACGCTGGTGGTGTTGATGAGGGCCGAAAGGAGGGCGGCCGCAGCCATAAGGACTACGATCAGCAGGGCTTCACCCTTGCGTGCGAAGAGCTGCAGTGGCTGACCGATGCGGTAGGCCACGCCTGTGCGGCTCAGACCGGCCGAAAGAATGAACATGGCCAGCACTGTTATGACAGCCGGGCTGCTGAACCCGGCCACGGCCTCCTCCGGCGAGACCAGACCGGTCAGGGCCAGGGCGGCGAGAACCATGATCCCGACCAGATCCGCAGGCACCCAGCCGCCGATGAAAAGGACCAAGGCGGCAAGTACGATGAAGAGGAGAATGAAGAGGGACAGCATGGTCTGTGAGAACTCCGTGAGGCTGGTGAAATCGGTGTCGCCGACGGCGCATGCCCAGGTTGCAGAAAGATGGGCAGGGCCAGCTTTCCACGCTCAAAGGTTAACATGGCGTGGGACGGCTGACGGGGTCAAGCAGGAAAATGCCCAAAAAAATTCATTTCGGACTTCCGATCCGGCGCGAAGGGCACAGGGTATTGTTGAGCACTGTGGTGAGGCGGTTTGGAGGTTGAGGTGCGATCCCGCTGCGGCAGAATGGTGTGCAGGATGGAGATTCAAATTGATCCGCAGGCTGTGGGCAAGGGATGCCGGATGCCGAGCCGCTTCAGGTCCTTTCGCGTCCCTGTCGACCCGGCATCTGTTCTCTCAGGCGCGAAGCACGTCGCGCAGGGCCGCGCAGAACTCCTCCATCACGTCTTCCTGAGCCATGCTGACCCTGATCCAGCCCGGGAAGCGAAAGCCCGTCATGGTGCGGATCATGACCCCCTTGGCCATGAGCTTGCGGTAAAGCAGGGTGTCGGAGGCAGGAACGCGGATCATGACGAAGTTCCCCTCGCCGCACTGACAGGTCAGGTCCAGCTCCCCGCACAGGGCCAGGACTTTTTTCTTGCCCGCAGCGACCATGGCGCGGGTGGTGGCGATGAAGGGGGCGTCGTTTTCCATGGCCGCGGCTGCGGCCTGCTGGGCGAGGGCGTTGACCGAATAGACCACGTGGGTGCGGCGGATGATGTCGACCACTGCCGGGGAGCTGCACAGGTAGCCGATGCGCAGCGCCGCCAGGGCGTACATCTTTGAGAAGGTGCGGAAGACCACCAGGTTGGGGTAGCGCTCCAGCAGTTTCATGCCGTCCGGGAAGCCTGCCTGCTCCACGAATTCGTAGTACGCCTCGTCCAGGACGACGATCTGCCGGCCGTCCACGGCGTCCAGGAAACGGCGCAGGGTGGCCGTGTCCCACCATGTGCCCGTGGGGTTGTTGGGGTTGCAGACGAAGAGGATCTTGGTGCGATCGTCGCGGGCGGCGAGCATGGCGTCGGGGTCGAACCCGAAATCCCTGAGGGGGATGAGCCTGGCCTCTATGCCCGAAAACTCGGCCACCCACTCGTACACGGCAAAGGTCCTGTCGGCCGTGACGATGTTGTCTCCCTCGGCGCAAAATGCCTTGATGACGCTGGAAATGACCTCGCACGAGCCGTTGCCGACCAGAAACTGGTCCGGCGACTTGGCGAAGCGCGCGGCCAGGATCTGGCGCAGGGCGTAGGCATCGCCGCTGGGGTAGATGGGCGTCAGACGGGGAGGGAACCCCTGGACGATGCGGGCGGCCTCGGGCGGCGGGCCCAGGGGGTTCTCGTTGTTGTTGAGCCGGTGCAGGCGGTCGACCCGGAAGAGGCGCATCAGCTCCTGGTCGGGTTTGCTCGGCGTATAGACCTCGAAGCTCCGGACGTGGGCCGGTACCAGTCGTTCAAGATCCAGCATGCTGCAGCACCATCACGTCCGCCTGTCCCGCATGGGGGAGCAGGACGCGGGGTTGGAAGCCGTTCTCCAGCAGGGCCGGGGCCAGAGCCGCCTGCCAGCCGTGGGCCAGGTCGAGGTGGACCAGGATGTTGCGGTACCCTTCGCCTGTGAGCAGCTGGACGTGCCCGCGCACGGTGGCGGAGGCGTCGGCCCCGGCGAGCATGGGGATGAGCAGCGCCTGGCTGGCCTCGGGCTGGATGGACGTGGCGAAGACCGAGCGCCCGGCCACCTGCTCGCCCTGGTGCGAGACGAGGTGGATGTCGCGCATGAGGAAGAGTTGCTCGTACGCCGTGCGCAGAAAGCCTTCCAGTTCCGGATGGGTCCAGACCGCCAAGCCGTTGTCCTCGCGCATGCCCCGATACCAGATCGGCATGGGGCTGGGCGTGCCGTCGGCCGCGAACAGGGGCAGGGTTCCCAGCAGCTCGACATCCTCCCGGGGCAGGTCTTTCGTGGGCAGCTGGCTCAGTATGGCAGAGACGGGAGTCCGGGCCACGGCGCCGACGAGATGCTCCGTCAGCCCGTGCGCTACGGCAGCCCTTTCAAAGGTGAAGACATACGGCCCGCAGAAGGACACGCTGGTGGCGGAGGGCGAGTCCCAGGTCATGAAGCCGCACACATTTCCACCCTGGTCCAGTGCGAGGGACCCGGAAAGTTCCCCTCCCAGAATCTGGTCGACCACCTTGCCAGGGGTCCTGAACGCCCGCGGAACGATGCCTTCGGGGTAGAGAGCCGCTGCCAGGGCGCAGGCCTCCTTGATACGGCTCGGGTCGAGGGCAGGCTGGAACAGCACTTCTCCCCGGGGCGCGAAGCGTTCGGCTTTGCGCGCCTCCAGGTCTGGATAGGAGCGGTCCTGGCGCAGGCGCAGGGTCACGTTCGCGCCGTCACGGCGCACATCCAGGCCGTCGCTCATGCGCGCGGCCAGAAGCAGGCCCATGGCCTGCAGGTTCTCCTTGGCGCAGTCGGCTCCGCAGGCGGTGATGTTCATGGCCCACAGGTCGGCATCTCTGGCCGCAAAGGAAAATGTCGTGTCGACATGGCTGGCGCCGGGCGTCAGGTTCAGCTCCAGGGGAGCCTGCGGCGTCAGTTCGGCAAGGTAGGCCAGGATTTCTTCCACGGCCATGGTCACGCGCAGGGCCTTGCCATGATCCAGGCCGAAAACCGTGCCGCACTGTTCGGCCAGGCCCTGGACCATGGGAATCCAGGCCGGGTCCGCGTGCAGGCGCAGGGTTATGGTCCGTTGGTCGGTCATGTTTGTTCTTCCTTGGGCAGGGCGAAGCAGGCCCTGAATTCGTTCATGTCGGCGCTCCGGCGGTAGGTGTATTCGCCGGCCATCAGCCCTCGAGCGCTTCGGCTGCCGAAGCGTGAATCCGGAACAGCTTCAGGAAGCCCGAAACCCTGAAAACCTCGTCCACCATGCAGGACAGGCCGCAGAAGGCGAGGCCTCCGCCGGAGGCCTTGAGCTTTTTGACGGAGGACAGAATGCTGCGCAGTCCGGCGGAACTGATGTACTCGAGGCCGCCCAGGTCCACGACGAGGCTCGCGTGTCCCTGTGCGAGCAACTCCATGCAGGCGGCCTCGAAGCGGGGTGCCGAGACGGCGTCCATTCGTCCGGTGCAGGTCAGCAGGGCTTTGGTTTCGACGATCCGGGTTTCAATATTCATGGGTTCTCCTTGGGATGGAAGTCACTGCGTTGCGGCTCCGAGATACCGTACCGCGAGCATGGCGATGTCGCCGGACTGCTTCGCGCCTGCGGTTCAGTTCGTGACGGATGCGGACACGGTCGTGATCGGGTCGCGTGCTGTGGCACCCGCGTGCGAGGACAGGGATTCCAGCAGGTGGCCGTCGCCAGAAGCTCGAGCCGCACCAGGGTCCAGGCTTTCATGGCCGGTACGCCTCCAGCCGCAGGATCAGGTTGCCTGCCACCTGCCGGCGGTAGTCCGCCGTGGCCCGCACGTCGTCGATGGGCCGCACGGCCGAGCGCACGAGGCCGGCCGCGTGGCGCAGGTTGTCGGCGGTCAGGGCGCGGCCCGTCAGCCAGGCCTCGGCCTCGGCGCAGCGCAGCACCGTGGGGCCCACGCTGCCGAAGGCCAAGCGGATGTCCCGGACGGCGTCCCCGTCCAGACGCAGCACGGCGGTCAGGCTGGCCACGCTGATGGCCAGGGCCCGGCGCCTGCCGACCTTTTCGAAATGCTGCATGGCGCCCGGGTCCGGCAGAGGGATGCGCACGCGTGCCAGGATCTCGCCGGGTTCGAGGACGGTCCGGCCGGGGCCGGTGATGAACTCCGCCACGTCCAGGACCCGCTCCGCGTCCCGCGACATGAGCACCGCCTGCGCCCCGAGGGTGTACAGGGCGGGCAGGGTGTCCCCGGCGGGGGAGGCCGTGCAGATGTTCCCGCCAAGGGTGGCCTGGTTGCGCACCAGGGGCGAGCCCAGCTGGCGGATGGCCTGGTGGAGCATTGGCAGGCGGGCGGCGACGGCCCTGGATTCCAGCAGGTCGGTCAGGGTCGTGGCCGCGCCGATCTCCAGGACTCCGTTCTCCGCTTCCAGCCCTCGCAGTTCGGGGATGCGCTCCAGACAGCAGATCCGCCCTGCGCACTTCCCGGCCCTGCGCCGCACGAGGAAGTCCGTTCCCCCCGCCATGACGGCCGTGTCCGCCTCTTCGAGAAGGTTCCAGAGATCGGCCAGGGTTCCGGGCAGATATGCGCTCATCGTTCGTCCACCTTGTGCACCGCATCGAGGATGCGGGAGTAGCCCGTGCAGCGGCAGAGGTTGCCGGACAGGGCTTCGCGTATGGCCTCGCGGCCGGGGTGCGGGTCGCGGGCCAGGAGATCCGCGGCGGTCACGACCATGCCCGGCGTGCAGAATCCGCACTGCACGGCACCGCGCTCGGCGAAGGATTGCTGCAGGGGGTGGGGAGCCTCGGGGCTGCCGAGCCCCTCGATGGTGGTCAGGTTCCGGCCGTCAAGCTGGGCAGCCAGCGTGAGGCACGACAGGCGGGCCCGCCCGTCGACCAGGATGGCGCACGCGCCGCATTCGCCGGTACCGCAGCCTTCCTTGGTGCCGGTCAGCCCCAGCCTTTCGCGCAGGATGTCCACGGCGCGCTCGTCGCCGCGCACGTCGAGTTCCGTGTCCCGGCCGTTGATGCAAAAACGGATGATCATGCCTGCGCTCCGCGTGAGGCCAGAAGTTTAAGAATCATGGCCGGCGTGACCGGAGCGCGGTCGATGCGCGCGCCCAGCGCGTCGGACAGGGCCGAGGCCACGGCCGGCAACGGCCCGTTCAGGCCCACCTCGCCCACGCCCTTCATGCCGAAGGGGCCGCTGTGCTCCAGCGTCTCCACGGCCACGGACCGCGTGTCCGGGAGGTCCAGGCTGGTGGGGATGAGGTAGGTCGACAGGTCGGGGGTCGTGATGCGCGCGTTTTCGGTCCCGAAGCCCTCCATCAGGGCGAAGCCGAGCCCCTGGGCCACGGCTCCCTCGATCTGCTGGTGGAAGTTCAGCGGGTTGAGGACGCGGCCGCCGTCGGTGGCCGCGAGATAGTCGCAGACCCGCACCAGGCCGGTCAGTTCGTCGACCTCGACGCGCACCAGGTGCGCCGCGAAGGGGAAGATCAGGTGCGGGAAGCCGATGGGGAAATCCTTGCCCGTGTCCGGCACCTCGCGGGAGACGGGCATGAGGTATTCGGCCACGCAGACGCGGTCGTCACGGGGCAGCATGGCGCCCATGGCGGCCAGGGGCAGCTCCTTGCCCGTGGGCAGGTGCCTGACCGCCCCGGGCACCAGGGTGAAGCCGCCGGGCTCGTCGATCATGAGGGCCAGGGCCGCGCGGCGGACGAGCTTGGCGGTCATGAGCTCGCAGGCCTTGATCAGCGCCTGGCCGAAGGTGTAGGTGGTCCGGCCGGCCGAGGCCGAGCCCGACGGGTGGGCGCGCTCCGTGTCCGGCTGGATGACTTCGAGACGTGCGGCGTCCTGGCAGAGCATTTCGCCTGCGATCTGGGCGAAGGTGGAGGCGTTGCCCTGACCCATGTCAGGGACGCCGCTGTAGATGACGAAGCGACCGTCCGGGGTCAGCTCGATCTTGGCGATGGCGTTGTCGGCCAGACCCCGGCCGTAGCCCATGCCGTTGAAGACGGCGGCCACGCCGACGCCGCGGCGGGTGAACGGAGGAGCTGCCTTTTTCCATTCGTGGCGCGTGGTCCAGAACTCGTGGTCCCGGACCGTGCGCAGGCACTCGTCAAGGCCCACGGAGGAGGTCAGGGTGACGCCCGCGCAGTTGCGGTCCCCGCGGCGCAGGGCGTTCTGGCGGCGCAGGTCCAGCGGGTCACGGCCGAGCCGGGCGGCCAGACGGTCCATCATGCCCTCGAAGGCCAGGCTGACCTGGGCCACGCCGAAGCCCCGGAAGGCCCCGCCCACGGGGTTGTTGGTGTAGACGCACAGGCCCCGGCAATCCATGTGAGCCACGCGGTAGGGCCCTGCGGCGTGCTCCATGCCCAGTTCCATGATCTCGCCGCCCAGGTGGGCGTAGGCCCCGCTGTCGTACCACAGGCGGCAGACCACGCTTTTGAGCGTGCCGTCGTTCATGGCGCCCAGCCGGTAGTGCATCCGGGCCGCGTGGCGCTTGTAGCCGGCCAAAAAACTCTCCTCCCTGTCCCACCACATCTTGATGGTCCGCCCTGGGAGGCGCAGGGCGGCAAGAGCCAGGAGGCACTGCACCGTGGCCCCGTCCTTGCCGCCGAACCCGCCGCCGAGGAACGGGCTGTGGACGCGGATCTTCCAGGGCGCCAGCCCCAGGGCGTGCCCGATCTCGAAGCGGTCGCGGAAAGGGGCCTGTGTGGAGACGGTCAGGTGCAGGACGCCGTCATCGTCCAGACGGGCCAGGCCGTTCTCGGTCTCCAGGAACGCATGGGCCTGGGAGGGGGTGAAGAAGGTTTCCTCGAGGATCACATCGCACTGCGCCAGGGCCTCTTCGGCGTCCCCCTTGCGAATCTCTGCGGCCAGCAGGATGTTTGATCCGTGCGCCTCGTGGACGAGCGGGGCGTCCGGGGCCAGGGCCGCGTCGATGTCGGCCAGGGTCGGCAGGGGCTCGATGTCCACTCGGATGAGGGACAGCGCCTCTCGCAGTACGTCGCGCGATTCCGCCACCACAAGGGCCACGGGATCCCCGCAATGGCGGACCTTCGTCCCGCACAGCACGGGCATGTCCTTGTGCACGATGCCCTGCCGGTTCGATCCCGGCACGTCATCGCGGGTCAGGACGGCGTGCACGCCGGGCAGGCTCCTGGCCGCGGCTGCGTCGACGCCGCGAAGGATGCCGTGGGGCACGCCGCAACGCCTGGCCCCGGCCCAGAGCAGGCCGGGCAGGTAGCTGTCGGCGCTGAATGGCTCCGTTCCGCACGCCTTGGCCAGGGCGTCCAGGCGGGGGCGGGCGGGGCCGATATCGTAAGGTTCATGAGGCATGGACACATCCTTGGGCTGAAAAAGTGCCAAACAGTGCGAAAGAAAGGCGCTTTGTGTCAACACGCGAGACCGACGCCCGGTATTTTCCTCTCACCGGCCGGGCAGTCCGGCCCAGTCCGAGCGGATGTGCTCCATGAGCTCCCTGGCCTCGTCGGTCAGCAGCAGCGGAAGCGAGAAGTCGGGGTCGGAGGTGAGCTTTTGCAGCAGCAGCACGTCGGTGCCGGTCCACAAAGGCAGGAGACCACCAAAGAAGTAGCCGTGCTCACGGGCCGTTTCCGCAGCTGCGGGCAGCCCCGGATGGGCCAGAGGCAGTTGCAGCTGGTAGGCGTGTCGTTCGGGAAGCCCGTCCTCGAAGGCGTCGATGGTCTCGCCGAGGTCCGCGCCCGGCTCGTCGACCAGGAGCTTGGCCAGGGAGGCACCGTCCATGGTCGTCACGCTGGAGCGGGTTCGCCCGCTGGAGGGTTGGGGCGTCCCGAAGGATCTCTCCAGACCGTATTTGGCGTACAGGTCCTTGAGAAAGCCGGCAAACCGTTCGGGCAGGTGCACCGCGTGGGGCACATCGCGATAGACGCGCAGTTCGCTCAGCAGGGAGATTCTTCCCCCGACGCCGTCGGTGCTGCCTTCGGGCCTGGGGGGCATGGCTTCCATCTCCAGGGCATAGGGGGGAAAGGAGAAATGACGGGCCAGCTTCTGGGTGATGAGGTGGTCGCACACGCTTTGACCGAAAATGGCGTTGAGGCCCAGTTCCTCCGGCAGGGTGGCCAGGGAGGCTTTGGTCATGCGCATGGCCAGGGTGCCCCCGCGATAGGCCGGCAGGATCATGAGCCCGCCGGACTCCATGATGCCCGGGTTCGGCGCCACCCGGAAGAGGGCCGTCAGACCGACCACGTCCCCTGCCGGCGTGCGGGCCACGAACTGGTGGAGGTCCGGCCCGGCGTTGGCGGCCGCGATCTGCTCGGGGTCGTAGACATAGTCCAGGGGGAAGTTTTCTCCGTAGATGGCGAAATAGAGCCTGGCCACGCCTTCGGCGTCTTCGGGCCGGAAGGGGCCGACCGTGACGCTCTGGCCGGGTTCGATGGTTCCGGGGTTGGCGCGCAGGCTCTCCAGGTTTTCCTTTCGGGTGCGGGTCATGGGGTTCTCCCGTGGGAAGGGTTGAAGGTGGCCGGGGACGGTTGTCCGCTTTGGCGGATCAGCAGCCAGGCGCCAAGCGCCAGCAGCGCCGAGAGCCGGAACAGGGCCGCGTGTGACAGGCCCATGCCGAGCATCATGCCGCCGAGCCAGGGGCCCAGGACATAGCCTGCGTCCATGGTGGAGAGCATGAGGTTGGCGGTCAGGCCGCGCTTGGACGGGTCGGCCAGGTGAAAGAGGGTTGATTGCAGAAGGGGCATGGCCACGCCCATGCAGGCGCCGAAAAGGGCGGCCGCGAGCAGGAAGGGCAGGGGCGATGCGACCAGGGAGTAGGACGCGTAGCACCCCGCCAGGGCGAGGAAGGTGAGCATGAGGGTCCGGCGCTTGTCCAGCCTGTCGAAACGGGAACTGCCGAACAGGCGCACGGCGATGGTGGCCCCCGTGGACACGGTGAAAAAGAGGCCCGCGTTGGCCAGTCCGATGCTCGCCCCGAAGTCCTTCATGAAGAAGAAGAGCAGGGTGGAGCCGAGAAATGTCAGCAGGCCCGCGCCCAGGACGAGGGCCACTCCGGGGTTTTCCAGAGCCGAGCGGATGTCGGCGAGCCCCGTCGATGGCCGTCTCGAAGAACTTTGCCTCTCATTTTCATGCGCCTGCCTCGCATGGGGTCCGAGGGGCGCCAGCAGGGCCAGGGCCGGCAGGGTCATGAGGGAGACCCAGGCGTAGGCGTGCCCGGCGTCGGGGACGACCCGCAGCAGGTATTCCATGAGCGGAGGCATGACGGCGAAGGGCAGCATGGTAGTCAGGGAAAAGAGACCGAAGCCCTGGCCGCTTCTTGACGGCGGGATGAAGTGCACGAGCAGCGCGGTGGTGGCCGAGACCAGGCTCACGAAGGCCGCGCCGTGAAAGACGCGCAGGCAGATGAGCGCGGGAAGACTCGTGGCCCAGGCGTAGCCAAGCAGGGCCAGAGCGATCATGACCAGGCTTGCGCGCATGACCGGCAGGGCGTTGCCCGGCCCGAGGCCGGGGCTGATGAATGGACGCAGCACGAAGGCGGCCAGGGGCTCCAGGGCGAGAATCCAACCGGCCCAGAAGGGCGAGATGCCCATGGAAATGAGATAGGGATAGAGGCCGTAGAAAACGGCGATATTGCCGAACCCGAACAGGGCCACCAGGCACAGGGATACGAAAGGGTAGGTAAAGAGGGCGGCGTTCGGGGACATTGCATCTTCCTGATACGGTTGGATATATGCAGTCCTTAACGAGCTTGGTTGTCTTTTGCCAGAGGAGAATTGCCCTTGCGGCGAATCGGTATCTCCCATTGACGGGACTGATTGACGAAGGGCGTCAGACAAGTCGCTATCGCGGCTTGATCAGCGTTTTGGAAGGATATGCGTTTTTCGGGACCGGCCGATTACACATTGCGTTAACGCCCTGTCATGACATATGTTTCTTGGAGGAGATGAGCATGAAATCACTACTCACGGAACTTACGGACGACCTGTTGTCGCAGAAAGTCGTCCCTGCACTGGCTCTCGGTTGTGTCATTGGCGTTCTCATTGTCGTCATCGAGGTTTCCCTGAGCGCCATGATCTTCTCGGGCTCGCTTGCACCGCTTGCGACGCGAGCTTCGGGGCTGCTGCTTTTCGGCGCGGTCGTCATGGGTATCCTCCTCGCCCTGACCAGTTCCTTCCGTTCCATCATCTGTTTGCCTCAGGATGCTCCGGTGGCTGTCCTCGCGGGAATGGGCCCTGCCGTAGTCGCCGCCATGGGAATGGCGTCCCCGGAAGCAACGTTCATGACCATGGTCGCCTCCATCGGTTCGGCGACTCTCGCCACTGGCCTGGCGCTTACAGCCATCGGTCATTTCAGACTGACCAACCTGTTCCGCTTTATGCCCTATCCTGTTGTAGGCGGCTTTCTGGCAGGCGGCGGATGGCTTCTCACCTTGGGGGGCGTCTCGGTCATGAGCGGTATGGACGTCAATTTCGACACGATGAAGAGCCTGCTGGATGCATCACCGCTTCTGAAGTGGGGGCCAGGCGCCCTGTATGCCATCCTTCTTTGGGTTGCCCTGAAGCGCTGGCCGCATTTTCTCATCCTTCCTGCATCGCTGCTTGTCGTGACTGCGGCCTATTATGTTGCATTCCAGATCGCCGGGATGACGCTGGCCGAAGCCCGTTCCTCCGGCATTCTTCTTTCCGGCGTGCCGGCCACTGGCCTCTGGCCCGCCTTCAGCCCGGCCGAACTCAAAATGGTGCGCTGGGATGTCGTGCTCGACCAGTTGCCTGTCATGGGGGCGGTTTTTCTGGTCACCCTGATCGGGCTCCTGCTGAACGTGAGCGGCATCGACCTTGGGGGAGGCGTTGACGTTGATTTCAACAAGGAGTTTCGCAACGCCGGTCTGGCAAACATTGCCAGCTCACTGGGCGGCAGTTCCCCCGGAGCCCACGCGCTTTCGCTTTCCCTCCTCTGCCGGATGACGGGTGCCTACACCCGTCTGGCAGGACTTGTGGCCTCGGCCGTTGTCGCCGCGGTTCTCTTTGCCGGTGGCGCGGCACTGGAATTCTTCCCCCTGCCTGTACTCGGCGGCCTGCTTGTCTTCCTTGGCATCGACATCATGGATAGCTGGCTCTACAGCACATACCGCAAACTTCCCCTGTCCGACTATCTTGTGCTGGGCAGCATTTTTCTTTCCATCTGTCTTCTGGGATTCCTGAAGGGAGTCGGAGTCGGGCTGCTGATTACCACGGTGCTTTTCATCATCCGCTTCAGCAGGATCGATGTGATCAGGGAAAGGTTCAACGGCACCGTGCGGCACAGTCGCAAAAACCGCTCAATCCCGAGTCGGACCATCCTGCAGACGAACGGGAACAGGCTTCAGGGATACCAGCTGAGCGGCTATCTGTTCTTTGGCTCCGCCGCTCGCCTGAGCGAGGAACTCAAGGCCGGACTGAGCGTTTCTCCCCGGCCCTGGTGCATGCTCCTGGATTTTTCCGGCGTTTCGGGGTTTGACGTATCTTCCGTCAATGCTCTGCAGCGCGTCATTCAGTCTGCGCACAGCGCAACGATCCCCATCGTGATTTCAAACTCGTCCAATCGTTTCAGGGATACGCTGTCGCGAGCCCTCGCCCCGGCGGTCCTGGAGGGGATTCGCTTCACGGCAGACCTCGATCAGGGACTTGAGCTCTGCGAAGACATGATCCTGGAAAAATTCGAGCGGATGCTGGAAACTCAGGCGTCGGCAAAAGAAAGCCTTTTCGATCAGACCGTGGATGACATGATGGCCCATCTGGACAGGCAGAGCGTTTTTGAAGCGCTGATGGAACAGCTGGCTCCGTGGCTCACGAAACGCTCCTACGCAGAAGGCGATGTCATCGTTGCGCAGGGAGCTGCGTATGAAGGCATGCATCTGATCATGTGGGGTTCCGCAACTTCCAGGTCTACGGACAGGAATTCCCGTCTTGCGCACTACGATGCCGGGGCTGTTGTCGCTCCCAAGGCGGCTTTCGGCTCCTGCACCGCCACGGAACACATGGAAGCGGATGGGGTCTGCCGCATCGCCGTGCTCACGGCGGAAGCCCGGAATCTGCTCGAACAGGAAGCTCCCGCTCTCGCTCTGCAGCTGGACCGCTACATAATGGACTGTCCCGCATAGCGTGCGGGGGAAGACTCACCCAAAAAACACAGGGACCGGACAACTTGTCCGATCCCTGAAGTGATGATCAACGAAGACTCAGAGGGGCTACTTCTTACTGCCGCCGTTTCCGCCGCCGTTCCCGCCGCCGTTTCCGCCGCCGTTTCCGCCGCCCTTGCCATTACCGCCGGCGTTGCTGCTACTGTCGGTATTGCCCTTGCCGCCGCCGTTGTTGCTCTTGCCGGAGCTGGAGACCGACTCCTTGGAGGATTTGCCCGTGGCCGTGTTGCGGGCTGTCACGCCGTATTCCTTGCCCAGGTGGTTCATGTTGCGATTCCGGTTCGCGACGCTTTGGCCGATGGTGCTCGAGTGGACGCCAAGTTCATGGGCGATATCGCCCCATCCGAGCCCCTCGGCGCGCATGGCTTCGACTTCAGCAGTGGTTACGCCGGCTGCGTCTGCCAAGGCGTCGTTGTATGCACTTGTCGCCGCCGCCAGGTCTGCGTCCGCCTTGGCCATGGCGTCCGGATCCTGGGAGGCGACTGCCGCATCATAGGCACCCTGGGCATCGCCAAGTTCAGTCGTCGCCGCGTCGAGCGCTTCGGCGGCCATTTCAGTGGCGGCTGCTGCCAGACCTTCCGCCTTGGCTGCCTGGGCCGGGTTGCTCATGGACGATACGGCGTCGGGATCGTCGGCCGGTTCATCCGCCGCTTGGGCCAGGATCGGCAGGGCCGAAAGGGCTACGAAGATGAAGCCGGACAGAAAAAAACGAAGGATGCTGTGCATGATAAAACCTCCTGGGATCATTGAACCTTGGTGAAGATATTGACGGACTGGGCCAGATTGTGGGTCCTGCCGTCCGTTTTGATGCTTTCGGGCTTGTCGAACCAGCTAGGGGCAAGGCGTTCCGGGGCGATTTCCGGATATTCGCGGCCCAGAAAATTTCTCACGGCCAGGGCGCGTTTTCGGGCCAGGGTCTTGTCGCCCTTGACGTAGGCAACAACATGGACGCTCAGATCTGTCTTCTCGGACAGGATTTCACCGATGCTCTTCAGGGATGCTTCGGCGCTTTGGGTCAGTGTCGCGCTGCCTGGCAGGAACTCCAAGGCCCGCAGGGGGATGGTGCGCAACCCGATGACGTGATTGCGCCACGTGAAGTCACCGGCTTTGTTCAGCATCCGCACTCCCTGTCGCGCAAGGAAGGCGTCAGGATAGGTCTCCAGGTAGCGGTGCATGGACAGCTTCATCTCCTTGTCCCGCTTCATGCGCTCCAGGGCCACGGCCTTGTTGAACATGGCCTGGGGTTCCTGGGGGTTCAGGGAGAGCGTCTTCTCATAGAGCTTCAGGGCCTCGGCGTTTCTGCCCCTGTCGAGCATGTTGTGTGCGAGGTAGAGGTTCGCCGAGAGGTGATCCGGATCGATGGCCAGGGCTTTTTCATAGGCGGTCCGCTCCCTGTCCGGCTTCATGAGGGCCCAGAAGGTCACGCCTTCCCAGAACCGGTAGTCGGCGCTGGCCGGAGACAGCTTCACGGCTTTCTGGATATGGGGAAGTGCCGCTTCGGGCTTGTCAGCACCCAGTTCGAAGCGGGCCATGAAGTAGTTGAGCTCCGGATCGTCGGGGAACTGAACCAGTCTGGGGGCGAAGGCGACGCGTCCGGCGTTGAAATCGCCCCTGTTCAGGTAATATTGTCCCTGAACCTGGTAATATTCTCCCTGGATTTTCCGGGTGGCCATGTCCATGGTCGCGCAGCCCTGGATGGTCGCGGCCAGCAGCACGAGAGTGAGAATTCTGGTGATTTTCTTCATGACACAAGCATATACGTATGAGGGACCTGAAGGTCACAGGTTATTTTGGCGCGTCGCCCGGTCCGTGGCGGGTGTCGCGGCCCGTCAGCCCCAGTTCCTGCAGCAATTCCGCGGGACTGCCGCCGTCGGCCAGGACCCTGACGGCGGCGTCGGCAACTGCGACGTCGGGCATGCCGGCCTCGCGGGCGCGCAGCACCACCCGGAAGAGCTGCTCCCAGCCAGGTGTCAATGATCCGAGGGAAAGTCCCTGGTGCATGATCTCGCCGGCCAGGGAGGCAGGGAAGCCGATGACGTTCAGGGCAGCCCTGGTCCTGGCCGCCGTGGCCAGCATGGGCGGGGGAGGGTCCTGGGCGGCCATTGCGGTCAGTTCCTGGCGCGTGAGTCCGAGCCTCAGGCTGTCCCCGGTCAGGGCGATGTCGTCCGGCGTCGGCTCGGTTTCGCTTTGCCTGAGCGCGTCGCGGGCGAAGGCGTAATCACCGCGAATGACTTCCAGGGCGTGGATGATGGCCTCTGCGCGGACGCGTTTGGCTAGGCCTTCCTCGACCTTGGCTGCGAAGGGCGCCTGAGGCAGCCCCTGTTCCCGGGTCTGATCGATGCGGGCCTGAATGCCGTCCGCTTCTGCGGGTGTCAGCCTCCCTTCTTCCTGGGCCTGGCGAAGGGAGCTTTCAAGGGTATACGCATCGGCTGTGCAGGGTGCCAAAAGCCAGGCAGCCAGCAGGAAGGGCACGAGGAGGGTGCTAGAGAATCGAGCCATGGCCGCTTTTCACCAGCAGGACAGAGTTGCGGCCGCCGAAGCCGTCGTCGACGTTGAGCGCGGCCATGGTGTCGGCCACGGGCGTGGTTCCGTCGATGAGAAACACATACTCGTGACTGCCGGGCGGCAGGGACGACGAAAGGGTCCACAGGCCCCGGGACGGGTCGCGGGTCATGGTCCACCCGGCGGCGTTCCAGCCGTTGAAGCTGCCGATGACGGCCACTTCCCGGGCCGACGGCGCGGCCAGGACGAAGGTCACAGGGGAGAGTCCTGCCGGTACCCGGTTGCCGGGATCGAAGCCCAGCCTGAGGAGCAGGCCCATGGCCAGCAGCAGGCAGGCCGCGGCAGCCAAGCCGGCCAGGGGTGAGACTCGCAGGGTGCGTGGCCTGACGAACCAGTCGAGGACGCGCTCCGATCGGCGCTTGGGAAGGGGTAGGGGAGCCGCAGAGCCGATGCGCTCCATGACGCGGGAAGCGAAGTCCGCTCCCGGATCCATGCCGCCCAGGCCTCGCAGGCCGGAAGCGAGCCTGTCCCGCGAAGTGTTGTTTTGATGCTCATTGTTCATGATTTTTCTTCCTCCCCGAAATGTTCCCTCATCATACGCAGTCCCCTGTGCACGCGCATCTTGGCGCCGCTTACCGTCAAGCCCAGGGTTTCGGCCACCTCGTCCAGGTGCAGGTCCTCGATGTACCGCAAGGCCAGGGCCTCGGAGTATTTGGGTGGCAGGCCACGCAGGACATCCAGAAGTCTGGCGGCTTCGAGACTGGCCAGCGGGTCGCGGCCTTTATCGGCCAGGGTCGTGTCCAGGTCCTGTCTGCACTGGGGAGCGTGCTTGAGTCGTCGCGCGTGATCCCGAGCCAGGTTCAGGGCCAGAGTGTAGAGCCAAGTGAAGAATCGCCGGCGCGAATCGTAGGCGGCCAGGCGTTCGTAGGCCCTGACAAATGCGTCCTGGGCCATCTCTGCGGCGTCGCATTCATCCCGCGAAAAACGCAGCATGAGGCGGTAGACAGGCCCCTGATAACGCCGGATGAGGACGGCGAAGGCCTCTCGGTCGCCACTCAGGGTCCGCTCTACGGCCCAGGCGTCGTCTCTGTCGTTATCCGGTTTATCCATGTATGGGCATATACGCACGCAAGGGTGGATTTGTCACATTTTCACCGGCGGGCGAAATGAATCTTTGTATTGATGTCGACGTCTGCTGTCCTGAGAAAGTCCTTCTTTGCCGGAGGTCAACCCTCTGGTGCCAAAGGATCGGAAGATGGTCGCAGATGCAGTTGTTTCAACGTGAAGCCAGATGATTTCCGGCAGGTGCTTTTTAAGAAAAAAATATGGAATATTTCGTCAATGGAAGGGATCTGGTTCCAGGATTTTTTCGCCGTGAAATCGGGCGTTGGCTTCGAGGCGCTGTTGGTTCATGGTGTAACCTTGGGTCAGGTGCTCGCGCAGAGTCCGGGTGGCCCATTGGCGGAAGCGGGTGCCCTGCACGGACTTGACGCGGTAGCCGACCGAGATGATAACATCAAGGTTGAAAAATTCCAATTGCTTGTCTGAATTTGCAATATGCATTTTTTGCATATTGCTCTCCCGCATCAATTCACCCTCTTTGAAGATGTTGCCAACGTGTCGCGATATGACCGACTGGTCGCGATCGAACAGTGCGACCATTTGCGCCTGATTCAGCCATGCCGTGTCCTGGTCAAGCTGGACTTCGATGATGGCCGCTGCAGTCCATGTTCCCGATTATCCGTAAATGTTCTCCGATCGTTCGTGTTGGTGAAATATGCACAATATGATAATTTATAACATAACTATCCAGAAGAAAATGCAATTTGCTCGTTCACAATGTCCTCGGCGACAATGATCGCTGCCTTTGGCCGTAACGGGACTGATGTGAGGGGAAGCGAACTTGTCTCTGGATCGTTGCGCATTGAAATGCGGAAAAACGGCTGTGCAATGGGGCAAGAGGCTCTCTGTCACCTCTTTCGTCCGGATTTGGGATTTACGAACGGCATGACCAGCATCTGAAACAGGGACCGGTAATTGTGATCACGAAAGATGTTCAGGCCCAGCGGCATGTTTTCGTGGCCTCCGGCGGGCTGGTCCTGATAGGTCGAGAAGAGCCGGTCCCACCAGGGGAAGCAGAAGCCGAAGTTTCTGTTCATTTCCTTGCCGTCGGTGGAGTGGTGGATGCGGTGCATGTCCGGCGTGACTAGGATGAGGCGCAGGGTGCGGTCCAGAGGGAGAGGCAGGAAGAAGTTGGCGTGGTTGAACATCGCGGCGCTGTTGAGGATGATCTCGAAGGCCAGAACGGCCACGGGAGGCGGTGCGAGCAGGGCCACCAGGGCGAGTTTGAAGGCCATGGAGATGAGGATTTCCAAGGGATGGAAGCGAACCCCGGTGGAGAAATCGAAGAAGGTGTCCGCATGGTGCATGCGATGCAACTTCCATAGCGGCCGCCAGGCGTGGAAGGCGCGATGCTGGGCGTACATGGCCAGGTCCAGGATGACGATGCCTAAAACGATCTCTGCGGCCAGGGGCAGGCCGAGGAAAGGGAAGACTCCCAGGCCCTGACCCCGCAGCTCGACGGCCAGAGCCATGGGCACTATGGGAAAGACGAGGCGCGCGAGTACCGTGGACACGGCCATCACGCCGAGATTCCCCACCCAGCGGCCCTTGCGGTCCGGATCGGGCCGTCTGCGCGGACGGGTAATTTCAAGGGCGGCCATGAGCATGGCCGTCAATGTGAAGGCCCCGATTCTGAGTATGTTTTCCCCCTCCATGTTTCCAAGTGTTACGCCTGTTTCTCCTGCTTGTCAGGGCGTTTCTCCCCCACTCATCCATGGATATCCAAAAAAGAAAATGCTAGCCGACCGGCATGCGCATCCTTCACCTCATCAGCCAGAAGCCGGACTTTACCGGCAGCGGGAAATACGTCCAGGAAATGATCCGACAGGGCCGAAACAGGGGGCATGAGCCTTTTCTCGTTGCGGGCGTGTGCGCTGACTTCGCGGTGCCCGAAGACCTCATGCCACCCGGAAGATTCAGGGTCATCCGCTTCGACGGTCATGACCTCGGGTTTCCGGTCATGGGCATGAGCGATGTCATGCCCTACCCAAGCATCGTCTGTTCCGCACTGACCAGGTTGCAGCTCCACTCGAGTTCTCCGTCTTCATCAATGCAGACTGAGGTGGAATAGGCGAAGGTTCCCCGCACCCAAGCCGCCAAAGTCCCGTCTTCGAGGCGCGGCAAATGCTGTACTCGACAGGCATACTCCTTTCCGCGTCCGACAATCGTCTTCCCGGCTCCGGAGTCGAGGTCGTTCATGGTCAATTTACGCAGCTGTTTCTCGAGGGTTTTCATCCGCGTTCCATCTTGCTGTTCCTGTTGGCTGGGCTCTGAAGGATAACATGGGCAATGAAACGTGCTGAAATTTGGCTGAGCATGACACAATTCATAATGCTTCTCCTGGGCTCAGCATGTTCATGATCAGGCGGATCATGTTTTCCTTCTGGGCCGGGGCGGATTCCGCCACCAGGAGGGCCAGTGCGGCGAGGCCAATGTCATTCAGCACCGGGACGCCGTCGGCGCTCAGCAGCCGTCCGTTGCGGCTCAGGAACTCGACGAAGAGAAATGCGCCGCAGCGTTTGTTGCCGTCGGCAAAGGGGTGGTTTTTGATAACGAAGTAGAGCAGGTGGGCGGCCTTGGCCTCCACCGAAGGGTAGGCGGGCTCGCCGAATACGGTTTGGTCCAGGTTGCCGAGCAGGGCGGCAAAGGCGTCGCCGCGTTCCTGTGCGAAAAGGCTCGTGGCCTCACTCCGGGCCATGAGATCCGCCTTCAGACTAGCCACGAGGGCGCGGGCCGTGTCCAGCGTTGGCAGCGTTCCGCCGGGGAGTTGGACGGGTTCGGTCAACAGGCCTTCATCATAGCGTTGCAGGAGCAGGAAGGTCTGGGCGTAGCGGGTGATAATCTCGATCAACCCACGTCCTGCGTCGATCTGCAGGTTTGGACTGTGCACGGCTTTACGCACGAGGAGAAGCGCAGCCTCCAGTTCCCTGGCGTTGGCTTCGAGACGCTGTCGGTTCAGGGTGTAACCCTGGGTCAGGTGCTCGCGCAGGGTGCGGGTGGCCCATTGGCGAAAGTGGGTTGCTCGCACGGAGTTGACGCGATAACCAACTGAAATAACGGCATCAAGATTGAAGTATTCAATCCTACGGTTCACGGATCGCCATCCCTCTCGTTGAACTGTTTCCATTTTGGAAACAGTTGCCGTTCGGTCCAGTTCACCGCTGATGAAAATATTTTTGAGATGCTTTGAAATGGCCGCTTTTTGAACACCGAACAAGGCTGACATTTGTTCCTGCGAGACCCAGACCGTGTCCTGGTCAAGATGGACTTCGATGACGCCGCTTTCGGTCTGGTAGATGCTGATCTCCGGCATGGCTATTCTCCGTCAGTCGCCCGCTTTGGGGCCCGATGCAGCTGGGGGCGGCTTGGGGGCAGGAACTCTCTTTGTTTGGATCTGAAACGCAATTCTCCCATATAGTAGATGATGGCCGCTGCAGTCCATGTTGCTGATTTTCCGGAAATGCTCTCCGACCGTTCGTGTTGGTAAAAATATGGAATATAATAATTTAGATCATAACTACCCAGAAGACAAGACAATTTGATCGCTCGAAACGCTCTCGGCGGAAATGTCGAGTCGTCTACAAGAATGGCTTCGTGCCTGACAACTTCAAATTTTGAGAGCAGGCGCTGCTTTCACGCAGGCTTGAACACAGGTTCGGTACCGGTCACTAGCCTGCCGGCCCTCATCACGCCTTGAACGGCAACATGCCCTCTTTGCTTTTCCCCTTTGCGCGGGAGATGCCTTCCATGCGCCCCGTAGTGCCCGGCTAGCCCCATTTCCGTGCATGGATCTTGGCAAGGGATGATGCTACTGGGGCATGCATGCGAATCCTACACATCATCAGCCAGAAGCCGGACTTCACCGGCAGCGGGAAATACGTCCAGGAAATGATCCGTCAGGGCCGGAGCAGGGGGCATGAGCCTTTTCTCGTTGCGGGCGTTTGCGCTGATTTTGCGGTGCCGGAAGAGCTGATACGGCCGGACAGGCTTCGGGTCATTCGCTTCGACGGGCATGACCTCGGTTTTCCCGTCATGGGCATGAGCGATGTCATGCCCTACCCAAGTACCGTCTGCTCCTCCCTGACCAAGTTGCAGATCATCGAGTACAGGACGGCCTTCGCCAGGGTCCTCAAGTCCGCCATTGCCGAATTCGCGCCAGACATCATCCACTCCAATCATCTGTGGATGGCCACGGCCGTGGCCCGCGAGGTCGCTCCCCATATGCCCCTGGTGACCACCTGCCATGGCTCGTGCCTGCGCCAGTACCGCCTGTGCCCGGAACTGGGCAATTCGCTCAAAGGGTCCTTGCTCGGTATCGACCGGGTCATTGCCCTCTTCGGCAAGCAGAAGACGGAGATCGTTGAATTGCTGGGCATTGACCCTGGCAAGGTTGACGTCGTCAGTGGCGGCTTCAACGAAATGTGCTTCTATGCTGGGGAAGGGGAGGATGATGCCGGGACCGTGCAGATCCTTTACGCGGGCAAGCTCGATTCATCCAAGGGTGTGCCCTGGCTGCTGAGAAGCTTGAAAAGAATCCGCCAACCCTGGCATCTCCATCTTGTGGGCGCTGGCAGCGGTCAGGAAAAGGACTTGTGCCTGGAACTGGCCGCCAGTCACGGCACAAGGGTCACTGTCCACGGGCTCCTCTCCCACGAGAAGCTGGGCGCTTTGATGCGGCGCTGCGACATCTTCGCGCTGCCATCCTTTTTCGAGGGTCTTCCCCTGGTCCTGCTGGAGGCCATGGCCTGCGGCTGCCGCATAGTCACCACGGACCTTCCGGGAGCCCGAGAACTTTTCGCGGTACCCCATCCGAGCATGGTGCGTCTGGTGGAACTGCCGGCGCTGGAAACAGTGGACAGGCCGTTCAAGAGCGATGAGTCGCTGCTGGAACAACGACTGGCCGAGGCGCTGGAGGCGAGCATGGCCGATGTGATGAACGGTGTGGAACCGGATCAGGACTATATCCGCAAAATCACTGGGCCATTCACTTGGGAGGGCATCTTCGAAAGGATCGAAAGCGTGTACAGGCAGGCTCTGGAAGGCAGATGAATGCTAGAAATGTATCGCGATGGCGGCAATGTCGTCGTGTTTCTTGAAGCGCGGATAACGCTTGATGTCGGGATCGGCCGCCTCCTGATCGCGCACGTGATCGCGGAGGCCTTCCAGCCCCAGCTCGGCAGCCAGGTTCACAAGGCATGAAAAATCCCTGTATTTTTTCGGAGCAGGGCTCGGGACATCGAGCCCATCGGTGAACAGCAGCACGGTCTTTACGTTGCAGGCCGGTTCCGTGCCGGTTCGGAAGAATCTTTCCGCCTCCCTCTCCCCGTTGAGCACGCCGTAATCGCGGTTCATGCCCTGGCGAATCGTCTCGACCATCCTCTGCACTTCGGGATGGAAGCGGCCCCGCTCCCTGATCATGCTCAAGGTTGGATAGTCGTGGTCTTCACGCCTGGCCGCGACCTTGTATCCGCCGTCTTTGCCAACGAAAACTACCTGTGAATCCCCGGTCTGAAACCATTCGATCTCGCCGTCCCTGAGGCGGACCACCGCGGCGCTGGTGCTCCACAGCCCACAGCGCCGAGCCAGGTCGATCTGGCAGCGCTCCATCCCGGCCCTGATCGAGTCATTGGCTTCGGCTCCCAGTCTGACGAGAGGGTGGTGGTTGCGCAGAAAAACCTGCCCCGCAATGGATGACGCCATGCACCCGCCGCTTTTGCCTTCTTCGAAGCAGGCATCGGTAAGGCTGGTCGCGCCGTCGAAGACGCCGAAGATGTTCTGATCCATGATAAGATAATCTTCGTTCTGGGCTCCGGAACCCTGCTCAAGAATCTGTTCTACTTTCATTCCCATCAATAAACTTTGATCGTTTTCAAATCCGCCTGTCAAAATGAAAAATTCTATGTGTTTTGCAATCTTGGATCGAAATTTCCGATCGCAGATTCGATTTCCTCCGTAGGTGTCTGTGGCTGCGTCAACGAGCGGTCGAAGGGGGCATGACGTTCCGGTTTGAAGTCACGCCGCTTTTTGCTCATATATTTGCGAAATCAATACATCTTCCAGACATATATTCTCAGATCAAATTGGACGGACCAGGCATTTGCGGTTAGAGCCGTTATTTGAATTTTCTTTGCATGTGCTTGTAACCAATTACATTTTTAAGCCAAAACCGCAGGGGGGCGTGTGACACGGAAACAGAAAGCCTCCGGCCTGGTCGTATCGGCATTGCCGTTCTTTGAAAAATTCAGCGAACATTGCCTGGCGGCTCTGGAGACGGCGCGGGAAGAGGGGCGGCCCATCGCCGGTGTATACTGCATCTACGCGCCACTGGAGGTCATCCGGGCCGCCGGATGCGTGCCCATCGGGCTGTGCGGCAAGCGCCAGGATCCCATTCAGGCCGCCGAGAGCGTGCTGCCGGCCAGTCTCTGTCCGCTCATAAAGTCCAGCTACGGCTACGCCAAGACCGACACCTGCCCTTTTTTTTCCGCAGCGGATTTCATCATCGCGGAAACCACCTGCGACGGAAAAAAGAAGATGTACGAGTTTCTGGGCCGGATAAAGCCCATGCACCTCATGCACCTGCCATACGATCAGTCTCTGGGGAGCGCTCTTCGATTCTGGAACGCCGAGGTGGAGCGGTTGGGGGAATATCTGGCAGCCCATGGCGGCGTGCCCGTTACCGCCGAACGTTTGCTGGAAGAGGTGCAGATCCAGAATTCAATTCGCGCCCTGATGTGGGAGATCGTGCGCATCAACGCGGACGGACCGCCTCTGTTGACCGGGATGCAGCTTCTGCCCGTGCTGGAAAGCAAGGGGTTCATGGTCGAGGCAGAGCCGTATCTTGCTGCCCTGCGCGAGCTGCGGGACGAGCTTCAGGCGTTGCGCAAAAGCGCCACGGCGACAACTACCGACCGCCGGCCGAGAATTCTTCTGACCGGGACTCCCGTAGGCAAGGGTTCCCACAAGGTCCTGCAACTGGTCGAGGAAAGCGGGGCGGTGGTTGTCTGTCTGGATAATTGCAGCGGGATCAAGGGGCTAGACAGTCCGGTGCAAACCGAAGGCGATCTTTTTGAGAACGTGGCCAGACGATATCTCGAGATTCCCTGCGCGTGCATGAGCCCAAATCCCGGTCGGCTGCAGACCGTCGAGGCCTTGTGCCGCTCTTTCGACATTCACGGCATCATCGATCTCACCTGGCAGGGATGCCACGGGTTCAATGTCGAATCCCAGGTTGTCCGCGAAAGAGCGGAGCGGCTCGGAGTGCCGTTTATGCAGATTGAAACAGGGTATTCCGAATCCGATGCCGAACAGATCCGGACCCGCATCGAAGCGTTTCTGGAAGGAATTCTATAACGTCAAGCAATCAAAGGAGAGGTTCATGGCACGCATGTCTTTGTCGGTATTGCGGTTCAAACGCATTTTTGGCCTGTTCATGGTCGCGGCGGCAATCCTGTCCGCAGGCCAATCCATGGCTGAAGACAAGCTTCCCGTTCTGAACGTGGGCTACATCTTCACCACGCACCACAGTCCGTTCATCGTGGCCATGGCGCAAAACGAGGAATTCAAGGAGTTCGGAGTCCATCTGCGTCCGGTGGTGGACAAGCTCAAGTATGAACTCATGGACGGTGACAAGCCCTTGGCTCTTTTCAACATCATCGTGAACAAGAGCGGTTCCGAGACGACAACCATGTTTGCCCAGGGGAACATGGATATCGCTCTTGCTTCGGGCACGGCCATCATGGCCGGAATAGATCAGGGCACGCCCATGAAGATGCTGTGTCCGACGCATGTCGATGGAATGGGTCTGGTGTTTCCTCCCCAGAACACGCTCAAGGGCTGGGATCAGGTGGCGGAATACATCAAGGCTTCCGGGCAGCCCGTAAAGATCGGCTATCATTCTCCCACCAGCGCGCCGCGCATCATCATCGAGGGCGCCTTGCAGAAAGCCGGCCTCAAGGTAACCCAGGACGCTACCGTGCAGGACGCCGATGTCTTGCTGGTCGATCTGAAGACCACCTCAAATTTCATTCCCGCCCTGACCAGCGGTCAGGTCGATGCCTGGGTCGGACCCGCGCCGCATCCCGAAGTCTCGGAACTCAAGAAGGTCGGGCATATCGCCCTTGATCTGCGAGACCTGCCCCCGGCCGGAGCCTGGCACAATTTCCCCTGCTGCGTCATGGCGGCCCGGGATGCGGTTATCGCCGAACATCCCGAGGTTCTGCGCAAGACGGTCGAGCTTTTGAGCAGGTCCGGTCAATGGTGCAACGATCACAAGGCCGAGGAAGGTCAGATTCTTGCCGGTTGGACGGGGTCCCCGGCTGAAGCGGTGCAGAAATCCACCATCGTCTACACCACCGAACCATCCAAGAACTGGATGAACGGTCAGGCCACCTATCTTGAAATCCTCAATTCCATGAACAAGTTCCGGGGCGAACTCAAAGGCAAAAGCCTCGCCGAAGTCGAAGACAAACTCTTTGATTTCAGCTTCCTGAACAAAAATTAACACGAGCCGCCGACTCCCCAGGGAGGGGAGTCGGCGGTTGCCCCGGAATTGACAATGCACAGCTCTTTTCACCGGATTCTTTCCTTGGCGACTGTTCTCGCCTTTCTTGCCATCTGGTCGTGGGCTGCACTGCTGATCGGAAACAAGGTCATCCTGCCCACGGTGGGAGATGTCGCCGAACTGCTGTTTCACCCGAACGAAGACCTGCTGAGCATGGGTTCCCTGATCACCAATGTCGTGGTCAGCCTGTTCAGAGTGCTGATCGGCTATATCGTGGCCGTTCTTGTCGCGATTCCGCTGGGCATCGCCATGGGATACTACGTATCGGTGCACACCATGTTCGGAGACTTCCTGAATCTCTTTCGCCCCATTCCGCCTCTGGCCTGGGTTCCCCTGGTCATGGCCTGGTTCGGAATCGCGAGCTTCGCGGATCTCTTCGGGGTGGATCGCGGACTGTGGTTTGTTTATCTCAATAATTTCAAGTATTCGATGATATTCATCATTTTTATCGGCGCCTTCTATCCGGTGCTGACCAGCAGCATCCACGGCGTGCGAAATGTAAATCGTGTCTTCATCGACACTGCTCGCGTCCTCGGCGCCGGCGAGTTTGATATTTTCCGCAAGATTCTGCTTCCGGCGGCCTTGCCGTCCATGGTCAACGGCATGCGCATCGGCCTGGGCGTGGCCTGGATGTGCCTGGTCTCGGCTGAAATGCTTCCCGGAAGCATCTCGGGAGTCGGATATCTGATCACCCACGCCTACACCATGGCTTCGACGGATATTGTGGTCGCCGGAATGTTCAGCATCGGGCTGACCGGAGCGCTCATGGATTGGCTTTTCAGGCGGATTGAACGCAGATGCTTTTCGTGGCAGCGGCTTGCGAGGTAATTGATGAACCATATTGTGCATGTCCGCGAAGTGAGCAAATCCTTCTTAACCGAACGCGGACTGGCTATTGCCGCACTTGAAAAGGCAAGCCTGCAGATTGGCCGTGGCGAGTTCGTGTGCATTGTCGGGCCATCGGGATGCGGCAAATCTACATTGCTGCGGATCATTTCCGGCCTGGAGCGGGCCGACGGCGGACAGACCACTTACAATGATCGCCCGCTGGACCGTCCTCACCGGGATGTGGGCATGGTTTTTCAGGAATATTCGGTTTTACCCTGGCGCACCGTGCGCGACAATGTTTGCCTGGGGCTTGAGTTCCTGCAGGAAAAAAAGGCGGCGCGGATCGAAATTGCCATGCATTATCTCGGCCTGGTGGGGATGACCCGGTTTGCCGAAGCCTTTCCCTACGAACTGTCAGGGGGCATGCGGCAGCGGGTGGCCATTGCGCGGGCCCTGGCCACGGACCCGCAGGTCCTGCTCATGGACGAACCCTTTGGCGCTCTTGACGCGCACACGCGCATCCTCATGCAAAAAGAGCTGCTGCGCATCTGGCGGGAGACGAGGAAGACGGTGATCCTGGTCACCCACAGCGTGGACGAGGCCGTATATTTGGCCGACCGCATCGTGGTCATGACGGCCCGGCCGGGCAGAATCCGTGAAGTGATCGATGTCGGGCTTGAACATCCGCGGGACCGCAGCAATCCCGAGTACGCCCGAATGACGGCACGAATACTTGATATGCTGGAAGAGGAAGTGGTCGCGGCTGGAGAATTCTAGTCCCTTTCCCTCGCATCTGTCAGAAAACCTTTGCTGTCCGGCCACTCCCCAAGCCATCCCTTTTCGTCAGGCTTCTCCAAAAAGCCTCATTGGGCCGTTTTTTTGGCCCATATCCAAGAAAAAAAGGCTCATCCGGTTAAAGCGTACGTGCTCGTTGAAAATTCATTGTGCACCCCTGAACTTTGGGTCAAAAACGCTGCCAAACATGCCTCATCATCGTCATCGCGAGGCGTCTTCGCCGTGGCGATCCATGCTTTGTCCGCCTTCACCGGTTCAAGAACTGGATTGCTTCGTCGAAGACTCCCACGCAGAGCCTGGCTTCTCGCAATGACGGACTTCGAACGAGTTTTCGTAGAGTTGGGCGGTCCCACCCGGAGTGAATCGGTAGTGAATCATAAGGCGATGGACGCTTTAACCGGATGAACCGAAAAAAACCGGAGCCATTGCCTGGCCCCGGTCGGTCATGATGATCGTTTTGCAGATCCGGTCAGTCTGAATCCAATGTTTCGGCCCACAGCGCCGCGCCCAGAGCCCCGGTCATGTCCGGTTCTTCCGGGATGAACAGGGTTTCGCCTATGACGGCGCCGGCCTGTTCGGAGAGCAGCTGGCGCATGCACGGGTTGTGGGCCACGCCGCCGACAAAGATGAGCGGCAGGGTGAGGCCCACGCGGCTCAGCATGTTGGCCGTGCGCCGGGCGATGGAGAGGTGCAGGCCAAGGGCGATGTTCTCGGGGCGCACGCCCTGGGCCATGAGGGATGTGGCCTCGGTCTCGGCGAAGACCGTGCACATGGAGTTGATGATGGGAGGTTTGTCGCCGCCGAGGGCATAGGCTCCGAATTCCTGGACCGGGATCTGGAAGATCTGGGCCGTGTATTCCAGGAATTTCCCCGTCCCCGCCGCACAGCGATCATTCATTTCGAACTTGCCGACCCGGCCGCTGGGCAAAAGGGACAGGGCCTTGGTGTCCTGGCCGCCGATGTCGAGCACGGTCCGGCCCTGGGGGAACAGATGGTGCGCGCCCAGCCCGTGGGCCTTTATTTCGGTGATGGTCTCGACCGGAAAGTTCAGGTCCAGGTCCTGCACCAGCTTGCGGCCGTAGCCCGTGGCCACGGCCCGCCTGGCATGAAGGCCGTCAAGGAGCGCCAGCAGCTGCGCCACCGGGTTGAAGGTGGTGGGAGCCTGCCGCTTTTCCACCACCTTGCCCTGAGCCATGGCCACGATTTCAATAGAACGGGAGCCGATGTCGATGCCCAGGACCGTCATTTCACGGTTTCCAGGAAGGCCTCGACGCGGGTCTTGAGCTGTTCCACGTCTTCCATGGAATAATCCGTCTCCAAAGACATGCTCGGGATGCTGGCCGCAGTCAGCCGCTTTTCCACCTTGATGCCTTCATGGGCGTAGGGCTGGCAGAACATGAGGGCGTACTGGATGACCCCGTCGACTTTGAGGTCCGAGGCCATGGCTTCGACGTTTTCCAGACGCTCGTCATTGGGCGTGAAACAGGCGCAGTCGATTTTCATGTAGCGGTCGGCCAGGGCGTCGAGCATTTCCTCCAGGGTCCCGGCGGACTCATCGACCAGATCGCGGGTGTTGCGGGTGCCGATGCACGATTCCTCGCCGACGATGACCGCTCCGGAGCTTTCGATGACGTAGGGCAGTTTCCAGTTGGGCACGGCCATGGGACAGCCCGAGAGCATGAGCCGGGGGGCGTCCTTGGGTGCCACGCCTTCTCCGGCCTTGATGCGCTCTTCGAGCTGGTCGCACAGGGTGTTTATGGATGCGGTGAAGCGGACCGGATCATCGTAGAAGCTGACCTGGTTGATGAGCAGCACATCGCGGCCGGAGATGGGCGCGGGCACGCTCGCGCGCAGCCTGTTCAGGCGCTGTAGGGCGCGGCGGCGGGCGTTGACGGTCTTGATGGCTTCGGCCAGTTTTTCGGCGGTGACTTTCTTGCCGGTCAGATCCTCAAGTTTGGCCATGTAGCGCAGCATTTCCTCTTTCCACAGGGCGCGGGCGGCAGGGGACTTGGTCTGGGGCACTTCCATGACGTACATGGGCGCGTGCTCGGCAAAGGCCTCGTAGGCCTTTTTCTTGCCGTCACAGGTGGTTTCCCCGACGATCAGGTCGCAGGACTCGGTGTAGGGACACAGCCTGGCCAGCTTGAACCCGATGAAGGACTTGATCAGCGCGCAGGTGTTGCGCGGCACCAGGGTTTCGGCCGCTTCCTTGCCCGAGTCGGCTCCGGCGCACAGGCCGACCTGCACGGCGTCCAGGGCCAGGGCCAGTTCCTCGGGCACGAAAACGCAGAACGTCCCGATGATCTTGCGTCCCTGGGCCTTGGCGTCCTGCAGTTCCTTGATGCGCAGCCCGTGCACTTCCGAGAGAACAAAATCGAGATACTCCATCCCTTTGAGCCGACCCTGCTGGCTCATGTAGATGTCGCCGTAAAATTTGCCGAGTACGCCCAAAAGCCCGTCATGGGCCGCGATATCCAGATTCAGATTTTCCCACATTTCACGATAAGCTTCCTGCGTCATCATTACCTCCGGAAGAATAATTTTCCCTTATGTGCTGGAAACGCGGGGGGGATGCAAATCGGGATAGTGGATGGATGTGTTACCAACTGATCGAAAATAATGATATGATGTCTTTGTTTCAGGCAATCTTCCGGGATAGACATTGCTTGAACACAGGATTGGATTCCATCAAAAGCCTGCCCATCTGCGACCATGAGGGGCGTCCCGTCGGCATCGTGACCAGGACCGACCTTGTCGGCGCCATGTGCGGGAGGTAGGCCATGGAATATTTCAGGAAAATGCGCGGTACGACGCAAAGCCCGCCCCGGGTGTCCGTCTCGGAGGTGCTATGGTCCTGGGTCGGCGCGGTGATCGGCATCGCCCTTGTGGGGCTCGTTCACGCGCGGTTGGTCGACCAGGCCGGACAGGCCTTGCTCATCGGATCTTTCGGGGCAACGGCGGTGCTGGTTTACGGGGCTGTCCGCAGTCCTCTGGCCAAACCGAGAAATGTGCTCGGCGGACATGTTCTTTCCGCTTTGATTGGTGTATGCGCACACTAGGTTCTCGGCGCGACGCCTTGGCTGGCCGCCGCGATGGCCGTGGCCACGGCCATCGCGGCCATGCACCTGGCCAGGACCCTGTACCCGCCTGGCGGAGCCACGGCGCTGATCGCGGTCATCGGCGGAGATTCGGTGCACAGCCTTGTACATGTACGCCCTGGTTCCGGCGGGGCTGGGGGCGGTGCTTCTGCTTCTGGTGGCCCTGGTGGTCAACAACATCCCCAAGGGCAGGCGTTATCCGGAATTTTGGTTCTAACGCGGACGAGCCATGACTCGATGGCTTGAAGCTTCAGGTTGCAAGCGCTGCAACACAACAACAGGAAAAGGACTCTGCGATGCATACGAAAAAAATTACTGACGGTGTTTTCTGGATGGGCGCCGTGGATTGGGACAGGCGGCTTTTTGATTCCCTGGTTCCGCTCCCCGATGGGACAACCTATAACGCCTACCTCGTGGAAGGCAGCGAGAAGACCGCGCTCATCGATGCCGTTGATCCGGACATGGTCGATGTCCTGCTCGGGCATCTGGAGGGCGTGGAAAAGCTCGACTATGTCATTTCCCAGCATGCCGAGCAGGATCATTCCGGGACCATCGCCCTGGTGCTGGACCTCTACCCGGAAGCCAAGGTCGTCACCAACGCCAAGGCCAAGTCCATGCTCATGGACCTTTTGCTCATCCCCGAGGAGAAATTCATCGTTGTCGGCGATGGCGAAACCCTCTCCCTTGGCGACAAGACGCTGACCTTCATTCTCACGCCCTGGGTGCACTGGCCGGAAACCATGTCCACCTATCTGGCCGAAGACAAGATTCTGTTCAGTTGCGATTTTTTCGGCTCGCACATCGCAACCAGCGACCTCTTCGTGCGTGACCAGGGCCGGGTGCATGAAGCAGCCAAACGGTATTTCGGGGAGATCATGATGCCTTATCGGAGCATCATCGCCAAAAACCTGGAAAAACTGAGTCCCCATGACATCCGCATGATCGCCCCCAGCCACGGCCAGATCTACGACAGTCCCGGCTGGATCGTTGACGCCTACAGGGACTGGGTTTCGGGCGCGGCGCACAATCTGGTGGCCTTTGCCTTTGTCTCCATGCACGGCAGCACGCGGCTCATGGTCGACCATCTGACGGCGGCCCTGTCCGAACGCGAGGTGCGGGTGGAGCTCTTCAACCTGGCAGTGACCGATATCGGCAAGCTGGCCATGTCCCTGGTCGATGCTGGCACCATAGTGCTCGGAACTCCCACGGTGCTTGCCGGGCCGCACCCTCTGGCCGCCTACGCCGCGTTCCTGGCCAACGCCTTGCGGCCCAAGGCCAGATATCTGTCCATAATCGGCTCATACGGGTGGGGCGGCAAGACCGTGGAAACCTTGGCCGGCATGATACCCAACCTGAAGGTCGAGGTGCTTGAGCCTGTGCTGTGCAAGGGTTTGCCCAAGGACGACACATTCGGCGCCTTGGACCGCCTGGCGGACGCCATTGCCGCCAGACATCGGGAGAGTGGCTTTCAAGATTGATTTTTGTGATTGGTTTGAGGGGTGCGTTGTCGCACGACCAGAAACGGTGATTCAAAGGAGGTCATTATGTTTTGCTTCCAGTGTCAGGAAACGGCCAAGAATACGGGCTGCACGGTCAAGGGCATGTGCGGCAAACCGGAAGAAACCGCCAATCTGCAGGATCTGCTCATTTTCGTGTTGCGCGGCATTGCCGTTTATGGCGAAAGGCTCAAGGAACTGGGCCAGGCGGACCGCTCCAATGACGATTTCGTACTGCAGGCGCTTTTCGCCACCATCACCAACGCCAACTGGGACGACTCCCGGTTCGTGGCTTTGATCCAGGACGCCCTGGCTCGGCGCGACAAGCTGAAAAATGCATTCCTGGCCGCGTACAAGGCCAGACACGGCCAGGACTTCGCCGATCCGCTGCCCGAAGCCGCGACCTGGAAAGGAGACTCTGCCGGTTTTGCCGAAAAGGCCAGGAGCGTGGGCATCCTGGCCACGGAAAACGAGGACGTGCGCTCCCTGCGCGAGCTGCTGATCATCGGCCTCAAAGGCATTGCCGCCTATGCCGAACATGCGGCGGTGCTGGGCTTTCGCAAGTCCGAGATCGATGATTTCATGCTCGAAGCCCTGGCCTCCACCACCAAGAACCTGTCCGTGGACGAGATGGTCGCCCTGGTCCTGAAGGCCGGGAACATGGCGGTGACCACCATGGCCCTCCTGGACGAGGCCAACACCACGACCTACGGCAATCCCGAGATCACCACGGTCAACATCGGCGTGGGCAAGAACCCAGGCATTCTGATCAGCGGCCATGACTTGAAGGACATGGAAGAGCTCCTGAAGCAGACCGAGGGCATGGGCGTGGACGTCTACACCCACGGCGAGATGCTCCCGGCCAACTACTATCCGGCCTTCAAGAAGTTCAGCCACTTCATCGGCAACTACGGCGGCTCCTGGTGGGAGCAGAACACCGAATTCGAATCCTTTAACGGCCCCATTCTGCTGACCACCAACTGCCTGGTGCCGCTCAAGAAAGACAACACCTATCTCGATCGGCTCTATACCACTGGCGTGGTCGGTTACGAAGGCGCAACGCACATCCCCGAGCGTCCGGAGGGCGGAGCCAAGAACTTTTCGGCCATGATCGCCCAGGCCAGGAAGTGCCCGCCGCCCACGGAGATCGAGACCGGCACCATCGTCGGCGGCTTTGCGCACCATCAGGTCCTGGCCCTGGCCGACAAGGTGGTTGAAGCCGTGAAATCCGGGGCCATCAAACGGTTCGTGGTCATGGCCGGTTGCGACGGACGGCAGAAGTCGCGCGGCTATTACACCGAGGTGGCCCAGAATCTGCCGAAGGATACCATCATCCTGACGGCGGGTTGCGCCAAGTTTCGCTATAACAAGCTGGACCTGGGCGACATCGGCGGTATCCCGCGCGTGCTCGATGCCGGACAATGCAACGATTCTTATTCCCTGGCCGTCATCGCGCTGAAGCTCAAAGAGGTTTTCGGCCTCGACGACATCAACGACCTGCCCGTGTCCTACGACATTGCCTGGTACGAGCAGAAGGCCGTGGCCGTGCTGCTGGCCCTCCTGGCCCTGGGCGTGAAGGGCATCCGTCTCGGGCCCACACTGCCGGGCTTTCTGTCACCTGCCGTTGCCAACGTGCTGGTGGAGAACTTCGACATCAAGCCCATCGGCACGGTGCAGGACGACATCGCCGCCATGATGGCCGGGAAGTAGGTCAAAACTTCGTTCCGTTGAGATAAAAAAGCCCCCGCCTGGAATTTTCCCGGCGGGGGTTTTGCATCTGATGCACCCGGTTTCCGGACGCCTCTGTCAGGAATCGGCGTCTTCGCTTTCAAGCACGCGCGCCAGTTCCTCCTGGGAGAAGACCTTGCCGATGTCGAGGATCATGATGAACGCCTCGTTCTGCTTGCCCATGCCCCGGATGAAGTCCGCCCTGACGGACGTGCCCATGCGCGGCGGCGGGTTGATCTGGTCGTTTGTCATTTCAAAGACTTCACGCACGGAATCGACTATCGCGCCCATATGGCTGTTTTCGCCCTCGACTTCCACGTCCACGATGATGATGCAGGTGTTCACCGTGTCCTCGGTCGTTGGCATGTCGAATTTGATGCGCAGATCGACCACGGGCACGGCGTGGCCTCGCAGGTTGATGACACCGCGCATGAAGGGCGGGGTCTTGGGGATGCGGGTCACCGGCACGAGTTCGATGACCTCGCGCACACAGCCCGTCTCCAGGGCAAAGACCTCCTCGCCAAGGGCGAAGGTAAGGTACTGCAGGGTGGTGTTGTCACTCATGAGTCGTTCCAATTCGTTGGTTAGAATCTTTCGAATTCGTCGTCTTCGTCGTCGCGCCCCATATCAAGGGCCAGGCCGGACGACCCTTTCTTGGCGGGCAGGGACTTTGGCGCCCTGCGGACAGGGCTGCCTCTGTGAATCGACTGGCGGGTGACGCGGGCCGTGGTCGCGCCCAGATGAAAGTAGGAGATGGACGACTGCAGCTGTTCGGCCTGGCTGGACAGTTCCTCGGAGGTGGAAGCCATTTCCTCAGAGGCGGAGGCGTTCTGCTGGATGATCTGATCAAGCTGCTGCAGAGCCTTGTTTATCTGCTCCGCGCCCGCGTTCTGTTCGTTCGATGCGGCGGAGATTTCCTGCACCAGTTCTGCCGTGCGCTGGATATCCGGAACCAGCTTGGTCAACATCTGGCCGGCCTGGTCGGCCACGCTCACGGTGGAGGAGGAGAGTTCGCTTATTTCGGCCGCAGCTGTGCCGCTGCGTTCGGCCAGCTTGCGCACTTCGGCTGCGACCACCGCAAAGCCTTTGCCGTGCTCGCCTGCGCGGGCAGCCTCGATGGCGGCGTTGAGGGCCAGCAGGTTGGTCTGGCGTGCGATCTCTTCGACGATGGAGATCTTCTCGGCGATGTTCTTCATGGCGCCTACGGCCTGGTTCACGGCCTTGCCCCCGGCCTCTGCGTCCTTGGCGGCCTTGAGCGCGATCTTTTCGGTCTGGCTGGCGTTTTCGGAATTCTGGCGGATGTTGGTGCCCATCTCTTCCATGCTCGATGATACCTCTTCAACGGAGGCCGCCTGCTCGGTGGCACCCTGGGAGAGTTGCTCGGAGGAAGCGCTCAGTTCCTCGGAGCCCGAGGCCACGTTGTCCGATGCCGACTGCACCTCGCCGACGATCTCGCGCAGTTTCGCGACCATGTCGCGCAGGGCCTGGGCCAGGATGCCCAGTTCGTCCTTCTGGTGCACGTCCACTTCGGCGGTCAGGTCTCCTTGGGCGATCTTCTTGGCGAAATCCACGCCTTTGTACACTGGTCCGGTGATGGATCTGGTCAGGACGATACCCAGGGTCAGAGCGATGATGACGCCCAGTACAACGCCGACGCTGGTCACGGTTATGGCCTGTGTCGCCGCTTGCCCGGCAGCGGTGGCGGCCTGCGCGCTGTTGCGGGTGGTCAGGTCCACGGCCTGGAGCATGGTTTGATCGAGCTTCGCCTGGTCCGCCCTTGATTCAACCATCAGCAGCTGGCCCATTCCCTGGAAGGTTTCTTGAGCCTCCTGAGCCTGGCCGCGCATATCGCCGAAATGCTTGAACACTTCCGTCGCGATTGGCAGAAGCTTTTTGTAAAGATCCAGTGCCTCTTCGTTTCGCCCTGCGGCAGCAAGCTCCTTGATCTTGGCGATGGTCTGATGGAACGACTGGTGCACGGGATACACGGTTTCCAGGGTGCTTTTCATTTTAGTATTCGTGGTTGCCAGCCCTCCAGCCCACTGACCGTAATTGCAGGCATGATGATCCGTTCCTCCATCGAAATGTTCACCGGTGGCCAGAAGTCTCCCGACATTGGTCATGAGGCTGTAGTGGTCGCCGCGAAATTGCTGAAGTCTGCCCATGAGTTCATCGGGCTTCATGATGTCAAGCAGGACGAGATGGCCGTTGAGGCCGAGAACCTTGTTGTTGGTTGTGTCCAGATTGGAAATGCTGGACTGGATGTCCCGCCACAAAACCGTCTCTTCCTCGCTGTGCGGCAAGGCGGCATAGGACTCCGCAGACTTGCGGTATTCTTCGCGCACAATGTTTATCTGTGCCGGAATCTCCTTGCGGTCCTGGACGGTCAGTTCCGTGCTGAGCAGGCTGCGCAGGTTCGTTGTCAGATCCGCGATACCTCCCTTGACGCGCAACAGGAGTTCTACCGACGGGAGGGACTTTGTTCCCATGGACTCGATTTCCCCGGACAGGTCACGCATGGTCAGTATGCTGACCAGACCTATGACAAGGGCGATGAGGGCAGTAAGGGTGAATCCGCCGATGAGTTTGGTGCCGAGTTTGATGTTTTTCACAGGGATCTCCGCGATGGTGTAGTGAGAAAAGTGTAAATTTGAACTTCATTGTCATATACTATTGAATATTGCAATGTGTCTGACATGTTATGCATTTTTGTTTTTATGAGAATTTAGTTATTAAAATATGATGTAGTATTTATGAAAAAATGTCATACATTTTTTATGAATATATTTATTTATAAAAAAAAATATTATTGCTGATTTATAATTTTATTTTAAATATATGATTTTATAACTATTTATATTTTATATGAATAAATATATCATTTTTAAATTTCAAACTATTTTTAAATTTTGTTTATAAAAATAAAAAAGAATTGTTTTTGTCGGTTTTGTATGAATGAACTGGTGTCTATCTATTTTTTTTGCTTGACGATATCGCGCAAATCTCACGTGGTTTTTTAACCGTCTGAAATAAAATGTTTTTATCCTGCTGCCAAAGTGCCCTCCGTACCCGTGCCTCATGGCGATGTACAGAAAGATGTTGAGATCGAATCGAAGCGCCATGCGGTAAAGACCTGCATGTGCTGCTGTCCGGGAAGATGGCCGCGGTCGACGATTCACGGCGATTCCGAGGCGGTGTCTGATATGGGGAGGGAAAACGCGTCGTTTTCGGAAAATCAGGACTGGAACTGTGATGGCGAATCCTGCTAGGGATGTGTCATGTCAAAGGTTGTGACGTCTGTCGGGTCCGATCGGGATGTACTGCCTGTTTCGATGATTTCAGACTGCAAGAGGACTATTCAGCCATGAAGCGAACAACCGCGTTTCTTGTAGCGACACTTGTAATCGCATTGTTCAATCCCTGGTCCGCATGGGCGTTGCGTTCTTTCGTACTTTCACCGGAGTCTGCCCTTTACGGCACCATACGTCACGTGCAGGTGGAGGAGAAGGACACGTTGCTCGATATCGC